>JBAZFH010000005.1 GCA_041653535.1 Patescibacteria group bacterium | reverse complement strand
CAAATGGATGACCGCTCTGGGTAACGAAGATAAGGTTTCCGAGTCCAAGAAGTTGATTGCCGCCGGTGTTATCGGTTTGGTTATTATCATCACCGCTTACGCCATCGCCGCTTTTGTTATCAACGCCTTGGTGAATGCTACAGCTTAGTTGAGATTTTTCCGTAAAACTTGATTGAGAACTAAAAGATAAAAACTGAGGGCGCTGAAAATGAAAATTTTTCGCGCCTTCAGCATTATCAAAATATGAAAATTGGGTTAACAAAAAAAATTATAGTTAGTTTGTTGTTAGTAGGGTTTTTGGCTGTCCCTATTTTTTATTGTCTGGCGCAAGACGGTGAAGCGGCGTCGGATCAGAGCTATGGTCTCAATGAGGTAGCGGGCAAGGCTTATGGTAAGGATGCCGCGGATTTGCAGACCGATCCGACTGTTATCGCTGGAATTATCGTTGGTACCGTTTTGTCGTTACTAGGTATTATTTTTTTAGTCCAGGTTATTATCGCTGGCATTACTTGGATGACAGCTCAGGGTAATGAGGAAAAAATAACTAAAGCCAAACAAACTATTTTGCATTCGATAATCGGGCTGGTTATAGTCATTGCTGCCTATGTTTTAGTTAATTACGTTATGGATTTGCTGGTCAGCGCGACGACGAAGACCACGGCGCAATAGTTACGGACTATTAACAATAAAATAAATATAAAATGGTTATGATGAAATTTTTTTATTCAAAGCCGGTTTTGGTTTCCCTGGCTACTTTATTGACTTGTTTTTTTATTGTTGCTCCTTTTCCGAGCGCTGTAGCCCAAGATAACGATGGGGCGACCGGTTTACAGGGGGCATCGGGAAAAACCGAAATTTTTTCTGAAAAATTGGGATATCAGCCGTCCGACGATATTACCCCGGAAATAGTTATCGGCAGACTGATCGGCTACGTTTTGGGATTTTTAGGCGTGGTATTTTTCGTTTTAGTTGTTTACGGCGGTTGGAAGTGGTTGCTTGCTAAAGGTAACGAAGACCAGATAACAGAGGCGAAGGATTTGATTACGCATTCAATCACCGGTTTGGCTATAGTTTTTGCCGCTTACCTGCTTTCTTGGGTGGTTCTATCTTTTATTATGCAAACAGTGTCGCCCAGCGGATAAGGCTTTAGGTTAGTTTTAAAAGCAGGATTAAATATTTATGTACATGTTTAAAAAAATCATTATCATTTCGGTTTTACTGTTTGTTGGTATATCGGTTATTTTACCTGCTTATGCGTTTGCTCAGGGCGGCGATGAAACTGCGCCAAACCTGCAAAATTTAAATGCCAGTCTGGTAAATGTTGGTAAAACCGGTTATCAAGCCACTACTGATTATTCTTCCGATTCTATTTATAAAATTATTGGCGCAGTGGTAACGTTTTGCGTTTCCTTGGTTGGGGTGGTGGTTACTATTTTTATTATTTATGGCGGTTGGCTGTGGATGACCGCTTCTGGCAACGAAGACAAAGTAAAAGAGGCGCAAGGAATAATAAAAAATTCCGTTATCGCGTTAGTTATTATTTTTGCGGCTTGGCTTTTGACACAAACCGTTATTGGGTTTTTTGGCGGTTCGCAAGTATAAAAAATATCTTATTATGGCAAGTCTATCGCGAAGCAAGAACATGATTTATTTGTGGTTGGCAGCGGCGGTTTTTGTTTTGTTTATACCTGCTGCTATTTTTGCGCAAGATCAAACATCAGGCGGGTTGTTGTTACCTGATACCATGAAAGGATTAAACGAGCAGGCGGCGCAAACAGCAGATTACTCCGGATACCGCTCTACAAGCGGGCAAACAGGTATTTCGGTTATTACGGTTATTTTACAATATTTGTTGTCTTTTTTGGGTGTTGTTTTCTTCGCTTTGATAATTTATGCCGGATTTCGCTGGCTTTATGCCGGCGGCAATGAAGACCAGCTGGCTGATGCCAAAAAATTGATGAAAAATGCAGTGATTGGTTTGTTAATAATAGTTTTTGCTTATCTCATCACCTTCTTTGTCGTATCGCGTCTGGGTGCGATCACCGGTTACGAAGCCGGCGTTGATTTTAATATGAATCAAAATTATTTACCATAACAGTTGCTATGATATTAAGACAAAAAAACAAAAAAAGCATAATTATCACAACAATGTTTTTGTTTGTATTATCGTTACTTCTCGTGAATTCGGCGGTTTTCGCACAAGAGGGAGGATCGGCGCAGACACAATCGGTTAATGCTCTGGATTTTTTGAAAACCACCGCCGGTAGCGATGGGGCTGGATATAACACCGGTTTCGTGACAGGGGACGTAGCGCCGCAATTTGCTATCGCCATGCTGGTTGGTACTTATGTTTTTTATTTTGTTTCTTTTTTAGGTATAATATTTTTGGTTTTAATAATTTATGCTGGTTGGCTTTGGCTGACCGCCGGCGGTAACGACGAGCAAATAACCAAAGCCAAGGCATTGATGAAAAACGCCGTTATAGGTTTTGTCGTGGTGTTAGCCGCCGATCTGACATGGGAATTGCTTAGATTTTTAGCTTTTATCAGAAATTAATTAGATTTATGATTTTTTGGAAGAAAAATTTTTTTGTAGCCATTTTCATGTTTTTTGTGTTGTCGAATATATTAATGCCGATGATTGTTTTCGGGCAATCTTCTACCGATGTTACCGTCGAAGACGTGTCGTCGGTTTTTTTGAGTAACGCCGGGTATCAAGGATATTTATCGGATTCGGAAAACCGTCCGCTTTCTATGATAGTGATGGTGCTACAAACGTTTTTTACGGTATTGGGCGTGATATTTTTAATAATTATTTTGTACGCTGGTTTTCGCTGGCTTACTGCCGGCGGTAATGACGAGCAGGTTGGGGCCGCAAAAAAGTTGATTATGAATTCAGTGATTGGTTTGGTGATCATATTTTTAGCATATATCATAACTATTGCCATGCTGGTTTGGTTTACTCCCGATGTTTACAACGCCAACTACCGCAGTTCCGACGGTCTTATTAACGGCGGCAATATTACGTTTTAAAGATTGTTAACATAATTTGTATGAAAAAAACCGTAGTTTTATCTTTATTTCTGATTGTTTTTAATTTGTTGCTGGTTTCCAGTATCAGTTTCGCCCAAAGTGAATCGGCGAATGCCCCTTCTTTGGGCGGAAATTTGCAGGACGTGGCGACAGGAGTGGGCTATACGCAGCCAGAACAATATGACCAGCCCTTTGGTTTGGTGGTTGCCAGAGCTTTACGCGCGTTTTTTGGCATGCTCGGAATCATATTTCTAATCATTATGCTTTATGCCGGTTTTCGCTGGATGACTGCCGGTGGCAAGCAGGACCAGATCGACGAAGCGAAAAAATGGATTATCAACGCGGTCATCGGTTTGGCGATTTGTACGCTTAGTTACGCTATTACGGTTTATGTCGGCAGTATTGTCGGTGAAGTCGGCACGCCGCATTATCAATATTACGATTAAGAGATATAAGAGTATGAAAAAAATATTTTTTACATTAGTGATATTGGTTGTCGTTTTTGGTTTATTGGCGCCCAGTCTTTCTTTTGCCGCCGACAATTGTACCGATGCTCAGAAAAAAGACCCCAACAGCCCTTGTAATCCGGATTTTACCGGCGGGTCGGAAAGCTCTTTGTGGCAGATGATGTTTGGCGGCGGTCTGAATGCGATTGGTGAACAAGTTTACGGAGAAAGCGCGGAAAACACTGACTTGCAGGCTTTGGTTCTTATGTTGGTGCCGGCGTTTTTGTCGCTCCTTGCCACGATATTTTTAATCATTATGCTTTATGCCGGATTTCGTTGGATGTATGCAGGCGGTAAACAAGAGCAGATAGATGATGCTAAAAAATGGATTCGGAACAGTATTATCGGTTTAGCTATTGTTCTTGCCGCTTACGCGATAACCAGTTTTGTTATTAATGCACTTACTTCTTAGAAAGCGTATATATTTAAAATAAAACAGCTCGGTATGAAGGGCTGTTTTTTTTAAAAAAATAGGTTATAAAAATTTATAAAACAACTAAAAATGACCGGTCGGAATTATTTAAAACAATAAATAATCAAAAAGGCTATAAAAAATTATAGCCATTAAGATAAAAAAGACGACGTCGGTTATTTTATTTCCATTTCCATGGTTATTGCGGCAAAAGGGCAGTTTTTGGCGCAAAGACCGCAACCTTTGCAATATTCCAGATCGCACTCACGGTAGATTTTTCCCGTTTTATTGGCTTTGCCAGTAGCATAGACAACTCCTTCCGGGCAGACTTTTTGGCAAATCCCGCAGCCAACGCATTTTTCATGGAGAAAGACCGGTCGGTAAGTGCGCCAAGATCCGGTTTTATTTTTTTTACTTTGCCCCGCCGGGGTAGAAGGAGTGTATTTCATAAATTAATTTTTTAATACTAGGTTATACGCTTCCTGCGCCGCTGCAATATTTTTCTCGGTTATTTCTTTTGATTTTTCTGAAAATTTTTCAGTAATTGCTTTTTTTAAGGCATCAATACTAATTAGTTTTGTCGCCCCGGCAAAAGCGCCGAGTAAACTAGTGTTAATAATCGGTTTACCCAAGTACTTCAAGGCGATTTTGGTCGCCGGAATAGTTTTTGCCGAAATATTCGTCGGCAGATCTAGCGCCGATGGTTTTTTTTCCGAATTGATTAAAAACAAGGTATTTTTTTTAATCCCGGCAAAAACCTGCTGGTTGGCAAGAAGAGTCGGATCTTGGATGATAACAAAGTCGGGTTGTGATGCTTGGCTGCGAATGGTAATTTTTTTGTCATCAATCCGGCAATAAGCTTCGACTGGCGCGCCTTGACGCTCGACACCAAAAAAAGGAAACGCCTGAGAATACTTTCCTTGTTTAAAAGCGGCTATTGCCAGTAGCTCGGCGCCGGTAACCGCGCCTTGACCGCCACGACCGTGTATCCTGATAAAAATCATAATTTATTTAATAGCATTTTGTTTTATTAGATAGTCAATCGCTTTTTTCCAGCTTTCTATCGGCTGCAAACCGGTAACCATATTGCCATTGATAAAAAATACCGGAGTTCCTTTTAAGTTAAGATTTAGACCGGTATCCATATCTTCTTTTATTTCTTTTTGGTGGGTACGGGCGGTAAAGCACTGATAAAACCGTTGGGTGTTAATTCCCATATTTTTTGCTATTGCCACCATGTTGTCTTCGGTCAGATTATCTTGACCGGCAAAAAGCTGATCGTGAAAAGTCCAAAAAATCGGGGCACCTTGTTCATAGGCGCAAGCTGCCGCGTTTGCGGCCGTAATACTGTCTTGGGAGACTATCGGGTAGTCACGGTAGATAATTTTTACTTGTTGGGGATATAATTCGCGGAGTTGTTTCAATACCGGTACCATTTGTTTGGTAATTGGACAGGCAAAGTCGCCAAATTCGACAATAGTGACAGGCGCGTCTTTCGGTCCCAAGAAAGGATCATCTGTTGATTCAACCTTTTTTCTGATTTCATCCAGATCGTTGGTACTTTTACCGATTATTTCTTCGACGGTTATTTCTCCCTTATTGAATTTCCAGAGAATTTGAGCCACTTGAAAAGTTATGGCCGAGCCAAATATCAAGAAAATGGCTAAAATTATTAATATTACAACCCCCCACCATTTTTTATACCAGCGTTTAATTTTTGTCGGATAATTTGGAGTTTGTCCGTTCATAAAATTATTATAGCACATTTATTGTTTTAGTTGTATTTTGCAGCAGCTTTTTATCCTTTAAAATTAGCGAATTTTAGGGCAAAAGTAACTATTTTCGGTTGACATAAAACCTTTGGTGTAGTAGACTTATTCTAGTCTTTTAAACTTATGGACAAAGGAACTATTTTCTCAATCATTCAAGTCGTCATCTCCGCTTTATTGGTAGTAGTGGTTATGATGCAAAGTCGAGGCACCGGCATGGGAGCTGTTTTTGGCGGTGACGGTAACGTGTATAAAACTAAGCGTGGGGCGGAAAGATTTCTTTTTATCTCAACGATTGTTTTGGCAGTTTTGTTTTTAGCCTTATCATTACTTCGATTTTTAATATAAAACCTCTCTTAATTATTAGTCTTTTTAAGACCTAAGTTTTCTGGTTTTATTTTGATTATTTTTTGTGACTGAAGAAAAACAATCAGGACTCTCCAATCAAAAAATATCTAAGGTTAAAAAAGTGTTTAGCCGACTATTTGAATTAGTATCTTTTCGGCACAAAAATGTAGATGTAGAAAATGAAGCTTTGTTGCAACATGAGGCAAAGAGTGAGATGGATAAACAGTTAGTTTTGTCTTTGACGGGAAAAAAACGCAGCAAACTTCCGGCATGGAAGCAGTTAAAGAGGGTGGGAAGTATTTTTTCAGAAAAAGAAAGGATGGCGGTTAAGGCGCTTCTGTTTTTTGTGGTTTTAGCTGTTATGTTTTTGTTTGTTAATTTTTGGTTTTTTACTTTGAAAGTAAAACCTGATTATGGCGGAGAATATTCGGAAGGGTTGCTCGGTTATCCGAAATATTTGAATCCTATTTTGGCGCCGGCTAATGATGTTGATTCCGACGTTTCTTCCTTGATCTATTCCAGTTTGATGCGTTATGGTAAGAACGGTATTGAATCGGATTTGGTTGAGAGTTACCAGATATCTGAAGATCAAAAAGAATATGTTTTTGTTTTAAAAAAAGGTATTAAATGGCACGATGGGGAAGAACTAGGGGTTGATGATGTTTTAATGACATTTGATCTAATCAGAGACCCTGATTCCGGATCGCCTTTATTTAAAACATTTTCCGGAGTTACCGCCGAAAGAATTGATGATTATACTGTTAAATTTATTCTCAAAGAACCTTTTGCTCCTTTTTTGAGCACTCTGACTTTCGGTATTTTACCGGAGAAATATTGGGCGGAGATTGATCCGGCTAATATCAAATTGGCTGAATTGAATCTTAAGCCTATTGGTTCTGGCGCTTGGAAATTTGAATCTTTGAAAAAAGATAAGCAGGGGAATATAAAATCTGTTACCTTGGCTGCGTTTGATGGCTATTATGCCGGTCGACCGTATATGGACAAAGTAGTTTTTAAATTTTATCCCGATGTTTTATCTTTAGAACAAGCATTGCGGAATAAAAACGTTTCAGCAATCAGCTATTTGCCGCGAACTAACAGGGATAAATTTTTCGGTGATCAAGACGAGGCGAAAGGGTGGAGGCAAAAATTGTTAGCCGCCGCTCAATATACGGCGATTTTTTTCAACCCCGATAATAACGATTTGTTAAAAGACAGAAATGTAAGACAGGCTTTGTATAAAGCGATTGATCGGCAAAGGATTGTCAGGCAGGTTTTGGAAGGCGAAGCGGATATTGTTAATGGGCCTATTTTACCCGGTTGGATTGGTTATAATTCGGATATAAAGATTGATTACGCGCCGGCTCAAGCGACAAGTTTGCTCGATCAAAACAAATGGGTTGGTATTACTCCCAATGATTATATCGCTTTAGTTAAGGAACAGGAGAAAAAGAGTTTACCCGCCGACGCGCCAGAGTTACAAAAAACCGACGAAGAACGTTTAGCCGAACTGTCTGGTCAAGAGTATTTCAGAAAAAAAGACGGAAGGATTTTGGAAATAAATTTGACGGTAGCCGATCAGCCGGAGAGCGTTGCGGTGGCAAAACTAGTACAGGAAGATTGGCAACGCATAGGAGTGAAAACAAATTTGATTACAGTTTCTGCTCAAAACGTTCGTCGTGAAGTGATCAAGCCGAGAAATTATCAAACTTTGCTTTATGGCGAAATAACGGGTTATGACCCCGATCCTTATCCATTTTGGCATTCTTCACAACAAACCGATCCGGGGTTAAGCTTGTCTATGATAACCGATAGAAGAATCGACAAATTTTTGGAAGATGCCAGACAAACAAACGACCAGGCAGTGCGAGAAGATAACTACAAAAAACTTCAACAGTTACTTTTAGATGAAACAATTGCTATTTTTCTTTATCAGCCAAAATATCCTTACATAGTAAGTGATAAGGTTTATGGCTTGGTGGTAGATAAAATAGCTATGCCGCAAGATCGTTTGGCGGATATGGGGCTGCGTTATTTTAATACCAAACGTTTGGGTAATTAATCATTCGGGCGAGTGGCGGAACTGGTAGACGCACTGGCTTCAGGAGCCAGCGAGAGCAATCTCATGGAGGTTCGACTCCTCTCTCGCCCACCAAATAAATTTTTAAGAATTGAGTATGGATATGCCAAAGCAAGTCATTATGATTCACGGATGTCCTACGGATGTAGAAAAGGCGATGAATCCGGAAACCAGAACTTATGACAAGCATTGGATACCTTGGTTGAAAAAAGAGCTTATTAAACGGGGGATACGAACCGAAACGCCGCTTATGCCGACACCGTGGGAGCCAGATTACCAAAAATTCAAAGCAGAGTTTGAAAAACATAATGTTAAAGAGAACACTGTACTTATTGGACATAGCTGCGGTACGGCCTTTTTGATTCGTTGGCTTGGCGATACCAAAAGGAAAATATCCAAACTTATACTGGTAGCCCCCTGGGTAATCGCTGACAAAGACGATAAATCTAGGGTGGATTTTTATGAGTATCCAATTGACGAAACTATTAAGTCGCGGGTGAAAAACATTGTATTGTTTACCGCAGATAATGAAAAAGAAGATGGAAAGAAAAGCGTGAAAATCATTCATCAAGCATTGGGCGGAAAAATCATCGAATTGGAAGGGCGCGGACATTATTGTATGAGTAATATGGGGACCGAAGAGTTCCCTGAGTTATTGAAAGTTGTATTAAAATAGATAAAAAACAGGTTGTCATGTCTTTAGTTCCTCGACGATTCGATTTTGACTAATACGGTTATAAGATTATTAAATAAAGCAGTATTATATGGCAGAAAAATTTTCTAAAAGCATAGAAGGAGAAAAAAAGCCTGAACGATACCAAATAATTAAGAACGAGGTTTTGGAAAATCATGATGATGGCTCAAAAACTGAACAATCTACTGAGTGCAACGGTTCTCTTCACAGACGTTGTGTCGACAAAATCTATTATGATGAAAGTGGTAATATTACCTTTGCCGATCAACTGTCTATGGAGGAGTTAGGGTTATGCGACTGTGGTTCTTAGTTATATTTTAATCACGACAAGTTGAATATAAAAAGTAAAAAGTGCCAGATTTGCCAGCATCTCCCCGTGGTGGGACGATTGCTAGAGTAATTAAAAGTAACAAAAATTTTACTTCCTACTTTTTGTCTTTAACCTCATTTAATAATTAAAATCTCTCTTAATAATTTTTATTTATGATTCCTAAAAAAGAAGGTACGAAAAACCCCGGTAGAAGACACGGCCGAGCCACAAAACAGAAACGTTTTTGGCATAAAGAAGCTGCGCCTGGTTTCAAGTCCGGAAAAAATGATACTAAAGGAAAATATAATTTAGCGGCCAAAGCATTGGTCGGCGCTCATAAAAATTCGGTGAACAAACTGAGAATAATCGCTCTCGGTGGCCTGGAAGAAGTCGGTCGTAATTGTATTTTATTTGAATACGACAGCGACATAATTATCGTTGACATGGGTCTGCAATTTCCTGAAGAAGATATGCCTGGTATTGATTATATTATTCCTGATGTTACTTATTTAAAAAACAAAATCAATAACATCCGCGGTGTTATTATTACCCACGGGCACTATGACCATATCGGCGGGATTCCTCATTTGATGAAAGAAATAGGCAATCCGGTAATATACACCGCACCGCTCACGGCCGGGATTATCAAAAAACGGCAGGAGGAATATGCCGACGCTCCCAAACTCAATATCTATCAGATTAATGAAAATTCCCGGTTGAAACTGGGCGGCGCTTTTCAGGTAGAATTTTTTCGAGTCAACCATACGATACCGGATAGTTATGGCATAGTGATTAAAACCCCGGTGGGAAACATCGTCCACACCGGAGATTTCAAATTTGATAAACATCCTGTCAATGAAAAACCAATAGATATAAATCGTTTGCGTTCTATCGGTAATCAGCGCGTGGCTCTACTTATGGCTGACAGCACTAATGCCGAGCATCCCGGTCATCAGCTTTCTGAAAGTGATGTCGACCGAGAAATGGAAAAAGTTTTCGGCAGCGTCCAGGGTCGTATGATTGTCGGTACTTTTGCTTCCAACCTTTCCCGCGTCCAACTCCTTATCAGTTTGGCGGAACGTCATGGGCGAAAAGTTCTAGTTGAAGGGCGTAGTTTAAACGACAATCTAGATGTTTCTCATAGTCTCGGCTACATGAAGTTTGGTAAAAATACTATGGTTGACTGGGCGGAAGCCAAAAACATTCCGGATAACAAATTGATGATTATTTGTACTGGCGCCCAGGGCGAGCGCAACGCCGTCCTAATGCGTATGGCTAACAATGAACATAAATATCTTCATATCAAAAAAGGCGATGTGGTGGTGTTTTCTTCCTCGGTGATCCCGGGTAATGAGCGCACTATTCAGAATCTCAAGGACACTCTGTATCGTAATGGCGCCAAAGTGATCCACTATAAAATGATGGATATTCACGCCGGTGGTCATGCCAAACAAGAAGATCTCAAAGAGTTAATTAGTTTGATTCGGCCGAAATTCTATATGCCGATTTATGCCAATCACTATATGTTGCGGATTCACGGTGAATTGGCTGTTTCAACTGGGATAAAAGAAAGTAATGTTTTGATTGCTGATAATGGACAGGTGGTTGAGCTGACCAAAGATGCCGCCAAAGTTACCGCAGAAAAGATATCGGCCGAATACGTTTTTGTTGACGGACTCGGTGTAGGCGATGTTTCCGAGATAGTATTGCGTGATCGCCGGATGATGGCCGAAGACGGTATGCTGGTCGTGATTGTCACTATTCGCAAAAAAACCGGTGAGCTAGTACAAAATCCAGACCTAATTTCCCGCGGTTTTATCTACATGAAAGAAAATAAAAATATAGTCGAGGAAACCCGCAAGCGGGTGCGCAATTTGCTCAAAGACAAAGACCATACCTCGCCAGCTTTTGAAGACTATATCAAAAATAAAATTCGTAACGAGATTGGCGAATTTCTCTGGAAACGCACCAACCGTCGGCCGATGATATTGCCGGTGTTGATTGAAGTTTAGGGGTAGTGGTTAGTTGTTAGTGGTTAGAATTTAAAAATAACCCCGTTTCGAGTGAGCGGGGTTTTCTGTTTTTCTTCGCCCTCATGCCGCCTGCCTGCCGGCGGGCAGGGGCAGGCACTTACTTTTTGTAACCAAAAAGTAAGCAAAAAGTTCCGGGGGCTGGAAGCAAGCGCGTGTCCTTATCATCTTAAGGTTTCCTTACCCCGCCCCGCCCCTGCAGACCATAATTACCGAAACGGGTCGGGGCTCGGCGCAGCTTACGCCCCCGGACCCCCGACATTTTAACAACTTAATATTTTTTGAAATAAGATTAAAGCCTTAGCTGGTGGTAGTTTATTTAGTAAAATTACCACCAGCTAAATTTGAAAGATAAAACCCCATTCATGTAGAACGGGGTTTTGTTGACTGTTAGTCTTTGAAAAATTTTTCGATCGATTGCCGCTTTGGCCGTTTGATGATTACATAGTCTTCGGTGTCCACGAAGGGAGGGACTCTCCACCGGAGGACGATGGCGTCAATTTCCTCGCCTGGGAATTTGTTTTTGACTCTCTTGATTATCGAATCAAAGTAACCATTTGTTTGGATACTGACTTCGACGACTCGTTGTTTCCAGCCGCCGAAGTTTGAAGAGAGGAGGAACCAAGCTCTTTGTTCGACACGTCGCAGGTCGTAGACTGACCTGTTTTGAACTGATTGGACAGTAAAAGTTTTGACTACAATCGAAATTACTTTTTTGCTGTCCCATTCAAGCTTAATCCCATAAAGCCATGGAAACTCGCGGAGAAATCTTTGTAACCTTTTTGGTTCCACTATAACCTCCTTTTTTAAGCTCATCACGAGCCGGACGGTTGTTGGTCAGCCATTAGCAGCTGACTAGTTATATTAACAATAGATAGTGAAACGGTCAATAGATTTTGATTGTTGACTTTTTTCTTTATTTCTATTAAGATATTAATAGAAGAACTTAAGATGTTTTCTAAAATCCAAACTTTGGATCTCCAATAAAATGGGGACTGGGTCTAGAGTGGTCTTAAAAAAGACAGGATGATTGCTGCGTTAGTGGCGATCCGGCGTCCTCCGTAATCAAAGGATAACTAATGTCGTTTTGTTGATGCGAAACAGAGTTGGTAAAGTGAACAGACAGATACCGTTTACTGGTATTTTTTTGTTAATCAAGGTGGTACCGCGGGGTAAATCCCTCGTCCTTGGCTAGAAGTTTATATTTCTAGCTAAGAACGGGGGATTTTTTTGTATCCACTGATAACAACTACAGGAAGCGACTCCCCCTTGGCAGGGAGTCGCATTCACCCCCTCTGTCGCTTCGCGACATCTCCCCCTTGGCAGGGAGTCGCATTCACCCCCTCTGTCGCTTCGCGACATCTCCCCCTTGGCAGGGAGTCGCATTCACCCCCTCTGTCGCTTCGCGACATCTCCCCCTTGGCAGGGGGAGGAATTAAAGCTAAAATTAAAACATATGAAAACAATCAAACCAATCATAGTTTCCGGTATTCAACCCAGTGGCGAACTGCACGTGGGCAATTATCTCGGTTCGCTCAAAAACTTTGTTGAATTGCAAAACAGCTCCAAATATCAATGTTTTTTCTTTATTGCCGACTACCATGCAATGACAGAAAATAGTGATCCGGAGCAGCTTCGCGCTCGTTCTCGAGGGTTGATCATGGATTATTTGGCAGCTGGTATCGATCCGAGTAAATCGACGATTTTTCTTCAGTCACAAGTAACTGGTCATACCGAGCTTGCTTGGATTTTTAATACTTTATTGCCAGTAGCGGAGCTGGAAAGGATGACACAGTTTAAAGACAAAGCAGCTCGACAAAAAGCAAATATTAACATGGGTCTTTTTGACTATCCCGTTTTGCAGGCGGCTGATATTTTGCTTTATCACGCTTTGGCAGTGCCGGTGGGTCAAGACCAGGTACAGCATGTTGAGCTGACTCGTCTGGCGGCTCGCAAGTTTAACCAAAAGTATAAGACTGATTATTTTGCTGAGCCAAAAGAAGTATTGACTAACACTCCAAAAATAATGAGCCTGCTCACTCCAGAGAAAAAGATGAGTAAAAGTTTGGGTGAAAATCATTGTATCGGTATCAACGACGACCCGGAAGTAATCAAAAAGAAATTGAGTCGCGCGGTGTCTGACGAAGGTAGTGGAGAATCGGTCGGTGGTACCAACCTACTACTACTCCTCGAAAATTTTTCTCATCCCGACACGGTAGAATACTTCTTTAAACAAAAAGAGCAAAAGAAGATAAAGTTTGGTGAGTTCAAAGCGCAGTTAGCCGATGATATCGCTAATTATTTTAAAGACTTTCGTGATCGCCGGAAAAAGTTAGAAAAAGATAGTAAATATGTCGACAAGGTAATGACAGAGGGAGCCGCTACCGCGCAAAAGATTGCTAGTCAAACTATGGCGGAGGTGAGAGAGATTGTTGGGTTGGTTTAATAATTATTGGTAAATGAAAAACCCGAGAGATATTCCCGGGTTTTTTTGATGGTTCTTTAGGCGGTTTCACGGTCATTGATCATGACAACCCCTACGACTTTTTTCTTAGAGAGGAATAAGGCAACGCCCACTATTGCCAGTCCGACGAACAGCTTGGTTTTGTCGAACTGATCAAAGGTCATACTGGCGGTGCCGGAGAGGGTGATCAGGTAAGCGCCGATGATACTCAAGGTGTTTCTGATCAGCATTTTGATGAAATTGATTTTGGACATTACGCCGCCGGATCCGATTCGGAGCATATTTTTGATAGCTTTCGTAGCTTCTTTCGCGGCATCAGCGTCGGTGCTGTTGACAGTAAGGTTGATTAAACCAAGGGAGAAACAAACAGACAACGCAACGTTGAGTCCGGCGAAGACCCAGTTCCAGATATAAAGAAAATGTCCGGCCGAACTGATGCTTTCGGGTAGGGTTTTGAAAAAAAGGTTGTTGACAACAAATGCGATCGCTGCGATTAGAAAACCTAACATCTTGTCACTCATTTTTCCTTCCTCCTTATCTTAGGCTCCCAGGTTAATTTATTTTTGTAAGAACGAATAAAAAAGCTTATCAGGTTTTGGTAAAAGTGTCAATAATAATAAGACCATTTTTTACCCTCACTGTTTTTCTAGATTTTTTTAATCAGAAGAAGAAAATAATAAAAAACCAGGGATAAAACCCTGGGTTTTTTGGTGAGATATTTATTTGGATGAATCCTTACTTTTTTTACGGAATAACAATAAGGCGATGACCACTATTGCCAGTCCGACGAACAGTTTGGTTTTGTCGAACTGATCAAAAGACATACTGGCGGTGCCGGAGAGGGTGATCAGGTAAGCGCCTAGGATCAGCAGTGCGTTTTTGATCAAAGCCTTGATGAAGATCAGACCCGAGACCACGCCCCCAGCGCCAGCGCCAAGCAGTCCTCCTAGGATCATCGCACCGCGCGAGCTCCATTTTTGGCTAGCGGCGCCAGCGCCGCCAAGACCGATAAAACCGGTAATGCCGAAGGCGACCAAACTCAGAAGTACGACTTTACCGATGCCAAAAACCCAATTCCAAATGTAGAGGAAGTGTCCGGCTGAGCTGATGCCTTCAGACAGGGTGTTGAAGATAAAACTAAAAACAAATATCAACAGGGCAATACAAAACCCAAACATAGGCGTCTCCTTTTTGGTTAATTGATTCTTGTAAGAACGAATAAAAAAGCTTATCAGGTTTTGGTAAAAGTGTCAATAACGCGAGTAGGAGAATAAAATAAAAAACCGCTGGTGATTAACCGGCGGATTTTTATTGCTTAAGCAAGCTGGTAAGCCGAATTCTGTCATCCCCCACATAAATTATGTGAGGGAGGATGACCATCTATCTAGTCCTGCCATTGCTGACAGGATCAAGCGAGCAACCAAATTGGCTCTTGCACCAGAGAGGGTTTACCATCACATCTTGGTCGCCCAAGAGGAAGAAAAGTAGCAGTCTTTAGAAATCATATGATTTTCTAAAAATACACCTTTTCTCTTTTCACCTTTGTCCCCCACATAATATGTGGGGGATAGTATTGTCTCTGTGACACTTTCCCTAGGATTACTCCCGGTCGCCGTTAGCGACTCTCTTTGTCACTCTAGCTTTACAGCCAGAGGGGTGTTCGGACTTTCCTCCCCCCATTTTCTATGTTTTAAGGCTATCGCCAAGACGCTTTTTTAGATGAGAGTAGCTGTTTTTAAACTGTTTTAAATTTTTCTCCCGTTTCATCGCGTCTGATTTTGAACGATAGGATTCGTAGTAGACCAAAATAAAAGGAGTTCTGTTTTTTGTCGATTTATTCTCTTTATTTTGGTGTTCCTGAAATCTGCGTTTTAAGTCACTAGTAAAGCCAATATAAAGCTTGTCGTCTTTTTGGCTTTTTAAAATGTAGACATAAAACATAGAAAGTGGGGGGCGGTCATCTTGCTTACTTAAGCTCTAGCAATATATCAGAATAGGTTTGATTTGTCAATGAGTATGTGCGGAGCGACACGCCCTCTGGGCGTGTTATTGTGATTGACTCACTAAACTCCATAACACGGTCCTCCAACGGGCGGACAAGCCAGAGGCCGTGTCGGACCAGGATCAAAAACGGTATGCGGTATGCAGGAACTTGGTTTATTCGCTATATACCATATACTCGCCCCTATATACTAATTAAAAACCCCCATTCGCCTAGGCGAACAGGGGGTTTGGTTGAATGTTAGGGATAGAATAGCTTGTCCTTGGCGGTGGGGCCAAAAGACAAAATTTTTACCGGGACACCGAGTCTTTCTTCCAAAAATTTTATGTAACCGGGGTCGACGTATCGGTCGGCGATATTTTTTCCGGTCCAAAGATGATCGGAAAAATAAACCGGCTCAGCTGCGAACAAGGCGTTGGTCAGGGCGTTGTTTTCATTTTGCTGAGGCAGTGCCGGTTTCCTTATTTGTACTATCACATCTTCACCATTACTAATGAAGAGATCGGGGCGAACTTCTTTGCCACGATAGAATAGTGCAACTTTGACCAGCGGGATTTTTGCCATACGATCAAGATTGGTGATGGCCAGCGCATCGATTTTACCGGCTACGCTAAGCGCGTATTTGGTCGCTATAAGATCAAACCAGCCGAGACGAAAGTCTTGCTGCCAGTCATTCCATTCGTTGTGATCGGGCGGGACGAAATTGTGCAGTGCTTGGTCTTCAGTAACGAGCGGTCCGGCACCGTGACGCGTCATATAACCGCGCATTACACCGATACGGACCGTTTGCCTTTGCGGTGAAATGCCAGCTTGCTTCAGCATCTCTTCGGCATTGATCATCGTGGTATTGCTGCTGGTGACGTACGGATGAAAACCGTAGTCGGCATCCAGTAATACTCCTTGAGCGCCTTCGAATATCGCACCTTGCCGACAGATTTTTTCCAAGATAAAATCGTCGGTAACGATTTTTGCTTGTTTGAAAAAAGCTTGGTAGCTTTCGGCGATTTTTTCCTGATCCGCCCAACGAACCTTCTCCAGCAAAGGAAAAAGTTGTTCGCGGTAAGCAGGATTTTGGTCATACAGTTGCTCGGCAATATCGAGCTTCATCTGTTGGATGAAACCGATTTTTTCTTTGATCAAATCGATTTTATCCAAATTTTTGGCAAACAGTGTTATTCGACTTGAATAATTCAAATCACAAGTGGCTTCCCATACTCCCTTGCCGCAGCTGCCGTGACGATTGTTACCGCGGGCGATTTCGCGCATTTGGTTGATTAGTTCGTGCCAAGGCGTGATAATGGCGCTGTTTTCACTGATAAAAGTTCGTGCCATGGCGCTTGTTACGCCTTTGTTTTGCAACGCTGAATTTTCAACAAGCATGCTGCTAGGGTTAATGAGCATATAGCGAGAAACAATAGTGTGAGTGTCTGGCAAAAGCATGCCGGAGCCAAATTGGGCGAAGCAATGATGCAACCCTTGAGGTGTTATCACGTTATGCGCTGCTTGCGACCCGCCGTTGAAACGGACGATGTTTTTTATCCCCGTATGTCGGGCGAGGGCGTCGACGATCGTTCCTTTGCCCCCGTCTCCAAACGTTAGATCGGTGACAATATAGATTGTCGGAGCCATTTTTTCTCCTTGTCATTCCAGGGTGAGATGCTGCGGATATTCGGTGTAATAGTCATTAGCCGCCGCTATCGCTTCATCGAAGTGATGAAGACAAACGCCATCTGATATCATGAAGTGTCGGTATCCCATGCCGTAAAGCAAATGCAAGTCAGCAAAATCGCCGAGTGACGCCTTGCCGTCTTTTTCCACGTTGGCGAAAAGTCGGGAGGCGGCGATGGCACTGCGGTCGATGTTTATCAATTCTTGCGTCGCTTTGAGAATCTTTGACTTAGTTGATCCGATGTTTATCATTAGGTCGTCGCGTGCTGCCATCAGTCGCAGGCGCTCTTTGGCGAGTGTTCCCAGATTAATCGACCGGCTGGCATAGTCCCAGCCTTTAGTCGATTCGATTTTGAGAACGAGCTCATATTCCTGTTCCGGTGAATATCCGGAACTGGACATGATCAAGCTTTTCACTTGCTGCCAGTCCGAACACTGTTCGACGAATGACAGCATGAAATAAGGATTACCTAATTTCACAGCCGCTTTGACATAGGCAATATCCGTGTTGGTTAAAAAACCTTTAATACGGATGTCGCCGGCGACGTTGATTGCTTGGCTTTGACCGACAGCATACTTCGGTGGCGGATCAACGTAGATTACGCGACCGTTTGCCTTGACGATTTCGGACAAATCGGATTCTCCGCGAAAAAGGACAAATGCCTGACCATAAATTTCAACTTCATGGTTGAGTACGATTTTGCCGTAATCAGGAGTCGCCCATCTGTCGATGCGCAGTTGACGACCTTTCAGGTCAATCCAAAGCTTTTTACCCGCGGCGCGGATTAGTTCGATAATGGTTATCAGGGTGTCTTCAGGGTTGGAGCCGGAGGCATAGCCGCTGTTGTAGCGGACGCCACCGATCATGGGATGGTTGATGATTTTTTCCAGCAACTCACGCCGATGAATCGGCGGTAAAGTCGCAATCCACATAGTCATGGGTACATCTCCTTTTTGACTGTTTTATTGTAAAGGTTCGACATGTTAATTTAGCAATGAAAAGGGAAAAAGTCAATATATAGGAGACAGGAGGCGGGAGACAGGAGGCCGGGGAGATTTTAGAAAGATTTAATATTGATTTTGGTATTATCTGGATAAACGATAAAAACAATATGACAGAAATAATAAAGTCATTTTTTCAGATGAAGTCATGGCAGGAATCTCATAAGCTTGTTTTGTTAGTTTATAAGGCTTCAAAGGGTTTTTCGGAAGACGAGAGGTTTGGTTTAAGTAGTCAGATTAGACGCGCATCTGTATCAGTCTCTTCTAATATAGCTGAAGGTTTTGCCCGTAGGTCCAAGCCGGAAAAAATTAATTTTTATTCCATTGCTTTCGGCTCCTTAGTCGAGGTGCAAAGTCAGCTTTTGATAGCACAAGACTTGGGTTATATAGGTGGTGTTTGCTTTACTAAGATTGCTGATCAAACAGTTTTAACTAAAAAGTTACTAAGCGGTTCTATAAGAAAATTAAAGTCATAATAGCGGCACTGTATCCTGTCTCCTGTATCCTGTCCTATTTACTGAAAAAAGAAAAACCCCGTACCTAGACGATACGGGGTTTGGTTGGATGGTTAAATAGAGCTAGATTCGGGTAGCGCCGCTCTTGCGAGTCTTGCCGCCGCCGGTGCTGCGGATTGTCACTTTCGGTGTGTTCGCGACTTGAGCCAGTCCGTCAAGCGAAGTTTCAATTTCTTTGATTCGCGTGACTGTCTGACCGCGGTTTTTCATGTCTTGCAGGTAGGCCGGCAACGTGCGGCTACCGCTGCAAATAGCCAGTACGCCGAGCATCGCGTCGACGATGGCTTTGGGGTTTTTTAACCGCAGAATGTTTTCCTGCGGGATCACGCTGCCCCACTGAGTCAACACAACATTGTCTCTGTAGCCGGCGTATTTTTCATCGCCGTCTTTTGCTCTGACCTTCTGGGGATCGAAGGTAAAGGTTCCGACCTCGACATCACTACCTGCACCGGAGGAGTTGGCCGGAGTCTTGCCTTCGAAGTGCTCTACCTCACCGCCGATTTCGATTTCGACTCGGAATGGCGTAGCGGCGCGGGTGTTTTCGTGGAAGCCGTAGTTTCGGACAAAGACTCGATACGTGCCTTTGGGCGCTTTGCCTTTGGCCCAGCGGGTGTTTTCGACTGGCTTGGTGGTCTCGCCGTGGACGTTCATGTCGACATCGAGCATGCCGCCGCTGCGGGAAACCTTGCTGCCGTAGTAGATCTCGAAGCCGTCGGGATCGATGACGTGCAAATCCAGATCGTTGCGATTGGACCAGGCTAGCGAGAATCGTATATCGACACCTTCGATCATACCGCCGGCCTTGCGGACACGGGCGGCGATTTCTTCGTCGATGTCTTCTTTGCGTTCCTCCCAGGACTTGGCCGGGTAGATAAAGAAGACGTTGAATTTTTCTTGGAGCAGTCGGAAAATTTCCGCCGAAGGAATGTCTTTGGGAATGGAGGCGCCGATGACGCGTTTAACTTCGTCTTTCGAAACTTTCGGGTAGAAACCCTCATCACCGATTATAAAAAGGTAGCCTTTCTGGTTGCGCTTTTTGAGCGAAGCGAGCTCGGCTTTGATGGCGTACATGTACGCCGCCAGCTGGTAGGATTCTTGCCCGCTGCCACCACCGCCACCTTCGGGCCACATCGCTTGCAAGACTCTGTCGATCAGGTCGTCGGTTTCAAACTGACCGACTTGCAGAGGAGCGGCGTCGCCGTCAGTGGCGTCGCCAACACCGCAAAAACTGATGGCCGGATTACGCACGTAGCCTTCCAGCATGACTTGACCCATCAGCAGCGGCATCTTGGTCAAGATGTCGATCAGGTCCTTGCCGCGCGATCTGGTCAGATCCATAATCACGGCGATTGAAGTTGTTTCGGGGTATTCTTCGCTGTCGTCGCTGACCAACTTTTCGATCTTTTTGGGATCAAGAGTTGCCGCGACTTTGCGTTCTTCCGGCGGCTTGGGTTTGGTTACTTGCTCGAAATGTTGTTCGACCTGCCGTCGGCGCGCATTCATGTCTACGTCGCGTTCATAATGATCACCGCCTCCACCCATGATACTTCTCCTTTTTGTTTGTCTGGTGGTTTTTGGTTACATGCTGAAGACCAGAAATTTTCTTGGTCCCCAAAGTCCTTCGACTAAAGAGATGAGTTTATGATGCATTTTCCAGGCATCTTGCGCTCGTCCACCCTGACTTTCCAAAACCAGGAAATGGATAAAGCGTTGGAGTTCTTCTTCGACTGTGTCGGGCATGGTATTGTCTTCGACATTGCCGCCGAGGATATAGATCATGCACTTGCCAATCGAATATAAGTCCGAAGCTGGTGTTGCAGGACCTCCTTCTTTGACTTCCGGCGCGCTAAATTCAGGGTTGTAGACTTTGAAAGTGTCGCCGGTTTCGGCCGGTCGGATCACCGCACTGGTCCAGTCGATCATGAACAGATTGTGGTTTTGTGGACGAACCATCAGGTTGCTCGGCTCGATGTTAGCGTGGACCATGCCCCAGTTGTGGGCATAGCCAGCAGCAGACAGTAGCCGGTTGAGCATCCAGACCATATGCTTGCGATCAACGCCGCGAGGATATTTTTCCTTAACGGCCAGCAGATCGTAGCTATCGTCTAAGAATCGAAACACCAAACCAACTTGGTCGTCTTCAGTCAAAAAATTGTCGAGCAGTATCGGCAGATGTTTGCGTTGAGCGCCTTTTTTGGAGTGCAGCTCGGTCAGAGCCCGGATCTCGTTGCGGGCCAGGTCGTTGTCAGCCGGATCGTTGACGATTTTAATCGCCACGCGGCCAGCAAAGTCATCGCCCATGACGCAGTCGCCAACATAAATGGTGGCTATGTCGCCTTCGGCGATTGGTTGACCAAGGTAGTACGATCTTTTTTCGGTTGCAAAAGCTGGTCGTCCGCGAGAGACATGGATACTGGGATTGGCGGTCGCGCCATAGAATCCGCTGGCCAGTTTTTCCTTGGCTTTCTCGTAGAAAGTTTTCAGTTTGAACTGGGCATCAGCGGCAAATTCTCGGTCATCCGGATAGGTGTACTTTTTTGGATCAACGATTGCGGCCAGGTCGGCGTAAACGGCTTCCAACAACTGTTCTTTGGACGTTTTGTTTTGACGATCAATAAGATCGCCAAATACGTCTTCAGCTCGCACCGAGCCAAAAATAATGTCGTATACCCTTTGCAGGTCAATGTCCATGCGGGGGTCT
This sequence comes from Patescibacteria group bacterium, assembly GCA_041653535.1. NCBI lineage: Bacteria > Patescibacteria group bacterium. Next base: position 59,490 of record JBAZFH010000005.1, on the reverse strand, counting down.
CCTTTCTTTATTTATTCTTTGATGACTATATCAGCCAAACTTTTTTGTTTAGCAATGAACATTTGATAATAGGGAAGCACTTTGGCAAAAAATATTTCTCGTACTTTTTCCGCGGTGATGTTCCATCTCGGCACATCGCGCGCGATGCGTCGATTCAGGCAGATTTCCAGATCGGTATCCAGAAAGACTTTGAGTACTGGCGCGGACAGCGCGGACAAAAAAGTGATAGCGTAGAGTCCTTCTGCGACAATAGTTGTGTTCGGCGACACTGTTTGTCCGGTCGTAGGCAATCTTTTGTTAGTTGCCAGATCGTAAGTTGGCAGAATAACTGTTTTGCCGGTCAGTAAAGCCACCGCTGCAGCTAAGTACTGATCTTTCCAATAGGATTCAGGAGCTTCGAAAAGATGTCTGTTGTTTTTATCGCGCGGTAGCGCAGGATCGTCAATATCACGGAAAAAATTATCCAACGGCAGTATTGTTGCGGGAGACGCTTCGTTCAAAGCTTTAGCGAGAAAGCTTTTTCCGCTGCAGCTACATCCGGCAATAGCGATCAACGCCGGTTTGCTGTAGTAAGTCATTGCCGTCAGAATATTTTTGAGTCCATTGGGATAATCTATGGTCAAAGTAGTACCCATTTTTGTCTCCTTTGATTTTTTTGTATTGTCAAAATTCTAGACATTATATCTTATCAAAAACAGCTAAATAGTCAAGCATTTTAGTCACTTAGTGTAGTTTTTTAAATGATTTGCCAAGTAGTTTATATTTGGTTGTAATATAAAATTAACTCATGGCTTGCCCTCATGCCGCCTGCCTGCCGGTAGGCAGGGGCGGGCACTTACTTTTTGTAACCAAAAAGTAAGCAAAAAGTTCCGGGGGCTGGAAGCAAGCGCTTGTCCTTATCACCTTAAGGTTCCCTTACCCCGCCCCGCCCCTGCAGACCATAATTACCGAAACGGGGCGGGGCTCGGCGCGGCTTCCGCCCCTGAACCCCCGCCAATCTATTTAAGCACTGTGCACTAAGCTGTTTAAATAAAAAAGCGCCTAGTTTTTGTTCTAGACGCTTTGGAAATAAATGAATTCATTTCCGGCCGAAAATTCGGTCCGGAGGTATTTCAGATGTTTGGTCTGTCCGTCGATTTTGACGAGCGTGTCATTGGCGTAAGGATCGATTAACTCGACCTCATGTCCAGCACGCACTAAATGGCGCAGCAGACTTATTTCTGGTCCAACGAAACGGAAAGCTCTTCCGGAAGCGATTTCTTGGTCGTTTTCGTCGAGCAAAACCAGATTGACTGATCCGCTGACGAATTCGATATTTGGACTGCCGTAGATTTTTCGGATTTGGTCCAACGGCAAGATTTTTTCTACGCCGCTGGCCGCATACTCGGAAAATTTTTGGTAGTCGTTGTTTTTTACTGCTCCGCGAATGATCTCTCCCCACGAACGATCTTCGAATTCCTCGCCAGCGCTACCAAAGACCGTTTTTTGATCAAAGATGGCGTATCGCGAAAAAAGATCGTGGACGCTCAGATTGCTAGAAGCAACAGCGACAATATTTTCCGCCGACGGCAGCATCGCAAAATGGATTTCCATCTCTCGACGTTCTTTGTACAGCGGTGTGAAAATAAAATCGAAGTCATCGGGTGTAAATCCACGATCGAGTAGGGATCTAGCTACCATTTTGGCTACTAGCCATTTAGGTAACGGATCGCGGTCAGTGATAGTGTAGCTGCGCTGCAAGGAAATCGTAACGTGAAATCCTAGTTGCAACAGCCGTGAGATGTACTCGATGTGTCCTTTATGGGGAATACCCATGCGTGCCGGGAAAAGCACTGTATTGTTTTCTTCTAGTCTGGTGTCTTTTCTCTGTGCTGCTTGGGTTGTGACGGCGGTTTGTTCTCCTTCTTCTAGCGTTGCGATTATTTGTTCAAGACCGGGGCGCAGCGCCGGATTTTTGTCCAACATCGCGTTGATGATTTTCAGCCGATCGTCTCGTAGTTTTACTGCCAGATCGTGCTCGTAGGGAAGAACCACTGTTGGCCAGAAGTAGCGCAAGATTTGTTCTTCCCGATTGTCGGTCGTTCCTTCAAAAGCAAACGGGTGATAACCGGTCAACAGTTGGTGGAAAATTATTCCCAGCTGGAACACGTCCGAAGCGGTAGACGCTGTTAGTTCCAGACCGGTTTCTGGCGTGCCATAGCGCGGATCGGCGAGAAAAGCGTTGATTTTATCCGTCGATTTAATTTGGCGGGAAACACCCAGGTCAAAAAGCTTAACGTCTTGATCCGTCAGCGCCACGTTTTCCGGTTTGAGATCCAGGAAAATGATATTGCGCCGATGGAGTCGTTTCAGGTTTTTGGCTAGCTGCAGCATGATGCGGATCGCCAGATTTTTTTCCAGCGGTTCGCCGTCGCGCAGATAGTCAGCCAGACTTTGAGCGTACTGGAATTCCAATTTGGCAAAGCGTAAATCTTTATCGACGATTACCGTGGCAAGGTACGCCGGCAGAAAATCGTTTTGACCAATCGTTTCATAGAGTTCGTCTTCGCTGTCGTAGCTTTCGGCCAACGGACCGCGGCGGTAGTCAAGAATTTCTTTGTAGACCTTCATGATACCGTCAGTGTCGCGAACCAGATAAACGTAGCTGCAGCGACGAGAGCTTTCGATACCGACTTGCAAAGTTTTAACAATTTCCAAGTCGTTGTTTTCGCAATACTCGCCAAATCGCTTATAGACATTTTGTCGATGTTCGGTGAATGGCCGGCAGACGGGGTTTTGCCCTGCGGCCAATTTGGCCAAGATTATTTTTCTTTCGGGGGACAAATGTTTTTGCAGGTCCAGCTGCAGTAGTACATTAGACCAGAAAAGCGGCGGCTCAAAGTTTTCGGCGATTGTTTGCCGTAGAATCTTTTCGTACTGCAGATCGACAAAAACCAGATTGTTTTTTTTGTCATAACACAGGTCAATCCAGTAGATGGAAAAATTTTGCATCCACTCGGCAAAGTCCGTAACTTGTAACGCCGGCAGATTTTTTTGCCGACCAATTTGGTCGATGCTTTGTACCAGGTCGAGCCGACCATAGTCGTGACCGATTTTTAGGATCGTTTGCAGCGTTTCCCAGTCGTTGATTTTTGCTAGCAGCGGGATGGCGTGGACCAGTTCTTGCGGTTGCGCGTGAAAGGCAGTAAGGTGGGCGACAGCCACTAGTTTGGTGGCGTGGTTTTTTTCTGCTTCGTCGGCAAAAACAATTTGTTCCAGCGCGTCGCGCAAAGACTCCAGTCCGCCACCTTTTTTGGTCGCAGCGAGGAGTCGAGTAAGCAACTGGCGGTCACTCATTTTCCAACTCCTTTCTGTGAGAAAAAAATATGGCTGCCCTGCCAGATGACGGGGCAGCCACGTGTTGATGACGGATTATTGGACGAAGACTTTCTTGAGCATGTCTTCGATTTCGGTTTCCGGCCATTCCAGATATTTGGTGAAGCGTCGAATCATTTCCTGGGCGCGCGCGTCGGTAGCTTCGCCAAAAATCGGATCGTCGAGCCATTTCTCGTAGAGGAAGCCGAGGAACATTTCCATGGCTTGCCGACCGAGTTGGCGGGCAATGAGGAACATGATGGCGTTGCCGGTGATGCGCATGCGGTGCTGCTCGTCTTTGACCATCGACAGGTCGATCAGATCCCAGGGGACTCGTTTCGGGTCAGAGATGAACTGCTGCTGCAACTCACAGACCTCGGCATCGTCGCCGCAGCCGATGAAATGGAAAGTGTCGTAGGTCTTGGCGACCAGCTCGACGGATTTTTTCCAGCTTTGCTGAGCCGGGCAACCGTCATCAAAGGGCATGCCCATGCCATGGCCAACGACGTCGCTGATCATGATCAGATGCTTTTCGACCGCGCCGCCGAAGTTGATCTCGCAAGCGGCTTTGAGCGCGCATTCGTGCGCTTCCGGCACATCGAAACCGTTGGCGGCGCTGATATGGGAAATCGTCGAGAACATGATCTTGTCGCCCTCTTCGTCGGGGGAGACGAAATCGACTTCCTGCGTGAACTGACTGCCGTCGGTGTGGTCGGAAAAATAGACGAAAGCGATTTGCGCTTCCGGGTCGAGCATCTTCAGAAGAGACAGCAGCCAGGCCGAGCTTTTCCGCAAATGGGCGGCGATGACTCGGTTGGAGCCGCTGTTGTCGATATAGATGACGTAGACGCGTTTGACGCCGGGTTTCGGTTTGGTGATGCCAAGGCGCACCAGCTTGTCGTCATAGACGGCGTTGTCTTCACGTTTGGGGCGCGCCTTGGTGCTTTTTTCGTGCACCGTCTCCTTGGCTTTCTCGACGCGTTCGGCGCGCAGTTTTTCTGCTTTTTTCCTTTCGCGCTCATCGCTTGAGGCAAAGCCGCTATAGGCGATACCGCGACTACGATAGTCGCTATAGTTGTTTCCGCTCATTAATATCTCCTTTTTTAGTTGTGCGGTTGTCGAAAAAAAAGGGCAAGGAGCATTGCTCCCTGCCCTTTAGGTTGATGAGGTTGGTGGAATTAGAAGGGTTTGCGACCCGGGCGAGCGGTGGCGCTGGAGCCGGAAAGCAGCGTGTCCCAGGGGATCTGGATACCGAGCTGGATCATGGCGCCGAGGTAGCCGTATTCGCTTTGACCGGACGGGATCTTGGGCAGTTCCATGACCGCCAGCGCGTAGCGGCAGACGTTGCGTTCGAGGCGGAGCAGATCTGCGGAAACAGACACGCCCAGCATCTTGATCATCTGTTCGCGGTTGGCGACGCCCATGTGCGTCGGCAGCGTCGGCTCTTCGAGAAGGGCACGAATCTGCGTGGCGTCATAGGCGAGCGCTCGCGCGATCGGAATGCCGTGACCGGCGAAGACCTTGTTGATCTTGTTGATCACGCCTTCGGCCGCGTCGCGGAGACCGGCGGTGTCGGGGGGCTGCATCATTCCCGGAGGCATCATCGAGTTGCCGCCGCTGGCCATGGACGCGATCGCCGCGAACATCATGGTCGGATTGGCGCCCTGAGTCCAGGCGGTCTGCCAGTTGATCAGCTGTTCGTGGAAGCTCTGCAGGGCCGGCCAGAGCAGGTCGGTCTTGCCGAGGAGCTCGTTCTTGCGGCTCTCGCTGACCAGGTGACCCTTGACGCCCAGGGCGGACAAAACTTCCGCGTAGCTGCGACGGGTGACGAGATCCTGGAGCTTGTAGTAGCTTTCGCCGCAGGGTTCTTCCTGGTCTTCGGCGAAGCGTTCCATGGCTTCCATGATTTTCTTCGGCAGCTTGAACATGTCGAGGCGATTGGCCAAGGCGGCCTTCATCGCCGAGATGACCTCGGTCGAGCCGATCTTCAGGATGCCGCCGACTTTCAGCAGCTCGAGAAAACTGGCGTCGTCACCGGGCACGCTCGGCAGCACGTCGAAAGACGGGCCGGCGGCGGGAGTGGCGGCGGGAGCTTCGGGTTTGGGACCGCGCAGGATCGCGACGTTTTTGCGCAGGACGCCGGACGGGATCTTCAGGGACGCGAGAGCGTTCTTGAGATCGTCGAAAGGCGAGCTCGCTTCGTCCGCGAGCACGGCCAGGGCGTCATCACCGGCGGCGCCGGCGACATCGGCCAGGGCGGTGGTCACGTCTTCGAGTTTCTTGCCGACGAGGTCGGCGAACTTGCCGACGCGTTCCGTCCAAGCGGGCGGATAGGTCGGTGCGGTGGCAGCGGCGACATTGGTGATTCCGTCGGTTTTCTTGGTGTCATCGGACATTTTTCTTTCTCCTTGTACATGAATGGGTTGTTGGAGTTGGACACTGAACATATTGTAAGAACACGCACGAACAAAGTTTTGGCTCTAAATAAGCCAGACTACTATCTTTTTCACCTCCATTTTTCAATTCTTTATTTTAATTGTCAAAATTCTATTTATCATAGCAGCCTACCAAGTTAGACAATCTTTGTCAATAGCGTTTTTTGATATAAAATATAAAGATAAATGTGTCAAATTAGCCCATTTTTTACACTAACTAAAATTTTTTAAATTGACTTTTACCTAAATTTTACATAGAATAGGGACAGAAAATGGTAGCTGGCAGTTGGTAGCTGGCAGTAAAAATCGCCAGTCACTAGTTGCTAGTCGCTAGCCACTAGCTACTAATTTATGAAAAAATCCGAACTCACGTTCAGTGCCTTGCTGGTTCCGGTTGATTATTTTATGGTGGTGGCAGCCGGAGTGCTGGCATATTTTTTGCGGTTCAAATCTTTTTTGACTGATGTTCGTCCAGTGATTTACGCCTTGCCTTTTCCTCAGTACATCAAAATAGTTTTGGTGATGGCGGTTTGTTGGCTGGCAATTTTTGCGTTTTCCGGTCTCTACAAAATTTCCGGATCGAGAAAATTTTTAGGCGAATTTTCCCGTATCTTGCTCGCTTGCTCTACGGCAACACTGACGTTGATCGTGATTATTTTCTTTGGCAAACAAGAATTATTTTCTTCCCGTTTTATTATTATTGCTGTTTGGGTGGTAAGTATTTTAACAGTTAGCTTCGGTCGCGGATTGATTCGCGGAGTGCAAAGATTTCTTTTTACCGCCGGCTATGGCGTAAACTATATCGCTGTTTTTGGCAGCGACAAAACAACCGAAATGATTCGCCAAGAAATAGAAAAAAAGCCGTCAATAGGGTTACGGGTAGTAAAGATTTTTAAACAGTTTAACGGAGAAGAAAAAAAAGCAGTACAGGAGTTGTTGGCGCAAAAAAAGTTAGACGAAGTTTTGCAGGTTGATCCAAATTTGCCTAAAGAACAGATTCTTGATTTGGTTGACTGGTGCGACGAATATCATGTGACTTTCAAATACGCTCCGGATTTATTTCAGGCTCAGGCAACTAATGTTGATATTAGCACCCTTGCCGGCGTGCCGATTATTGAGCTGCGCAAAACTCCGCTGGATGGCTGGGCTAAGATTATCAAAAGATTTTTTGATTTTATTCTCGCTTTGTTTTTGTTAGCTGTTCTTTTTCCGGTTTTAGCTATCATTGGCATCGCGATAAAAATCGATTCACGCGGTCCGGTGATTTATAAAAACCAACGAGTGAGTCGGGAAGGAGTTTTTAATACCTACAAATTTCGTTCGATGAAGACAGAATACTGCACCGGTCCGGGCTATGATAGTCTCAAGGCCGAAGAATACGAAAAAGAGTTGATTGCCGAAAAAAATCGAAGACAAGGTCCGGTTTACAAGGTTCTCGACGATCCTCGCCGTACCAGAGTCGGTCGGTTTTTAGAAAAAACCAGTCTTGATGAATTGCCTCAAATTATTAACGTGATAATTGGTAATATGAGTCTGGTCGGTCCGCGCCCGCATCAGCCGCGTGAGGTAGAAAAATATCAACGTCATCATAAGGCGGTGTTAGCGATCAAGCCGGGGATTACCGGTCTTGCCCAGATTTCCGGTCGGTCGGATTTGGATTTTGACGAGGAGGTCAGATTAGACACGTATTATATTGAAAATTGGAGTATACTGCTTGATTTATGGATATTACTCCGAACTCCGATAGTGGTGTTGACGAGAAAAAGTAAAGTGTAAACAGGAGACAGGAGACAGGAGACAGGAGACAGGAGACAGGAGACAGGAGACAGGGTGTTTCCTTATGTGTGTATTTTAATCCTGTATCCGGTATCCTGTATCCTGCATACTAATTTATGAAAGTTGCTTTGATCCACGACCATTTAGTTCAGTACGGTGGTGCTGAAAAAGTTCTCAAGGCGTTTCAGGACATTTTTCCCGAGGCGCCGATTTTTACTTTACTCTATGATTCTAAAACCATGGGTAATGATTTTGCTAAAAAAGACATTCGCCCTTCTTTTTTGCAAGACATGCCTTTTGCTATTAAAAAATATCAATGGTATTTGCCGATGATGCCGATGGCTACCGAGCGCCACGATTTAAACGATTACGATTTGGTTTTATCTTCAGCATCAGCCATGGCAAAAGGAGTGATTACCGGTCCAAAAACTTTGCATATTTGTTATTGTCATACTCCGACCAGATATCTCTGGACGGACACGCATAGCTATCTGCGTGAGTTGAAAGCTAGTCCATTGCTCAAAAAGTTTTTACCTTTTTATTTGACTAGACTGCGTAAATGGGATCGTCTGGCTGCCGATCGAGTGGATAATTTTATTGCCAATTCACACAATGTCGCGGCAAGAATTAATAAATATTATCGTCGTAATAGCGAGGTGATTTATCCGCCGGTAGAAACAGAAAAGTTTTATCAAGCGGATCAGCTCAATCACTATTATTTGGCGGGCGGCAGGCTGGTGCCATATAAGCGTTTTGATATTATCGTGCAGGCCTTCAATAAACTGGGCATTCCGCTTAAAATATTTGGCACTGGACCGGAAGAAGCGCGTCTCCGTAAAATGGCAAAATCGCACATCGAATTTGTCGGCAAAATATCCGATCAGCGTAAAGCAGAACTTTGCGCTCATTGTCTGGGTTTTATCAATCCACAAGAAGAGGATTTTGGTATTACGGCAGTAGAAGCAATGGCAGCCGGTCGGCCGGTAATTGCTTATCCGGTAGGTGGCGCTTTGGAAACTATTATCCCTGGGGTGACGGGCGAGTTTTTCGACGAGCAAACCTGGGAGAGTTTGTCCGACGCCGTTATTCGTTTCAAACCGGAAAAATATGATTCGAAAAAAATCCGTCAACACGCGCAAAATTTTGGTGTGGAAGAATTTAAAAAAAGAATCACCGACTATATTGAAAAAACTTATCAGGAATTTAAAGGGAATAAAATGATAAAATAAGGACAGAGAGCTGGAAAACGGGGTAATGCTATAGTTTCAGTAAAAATAAGAGCAGACAGCAATGTTTGCTCTTTTGTGATTAGCAGTTACCATGTATCGTTTTTCTGTTTCCGCATAATTTAGCGGACGGGATTGTTGTTGCGCAATCGTTACTATAATGGGTCTGCAGGGTTTAGTTTTAAATGCGTCTTTTCTGTTTGTTATATTAGACTTTTGTTAACATATGTCACAATGTACGGTTTTTTCTTTGCAAAGCAAAGTTTTTATTTGATTTTTTTAGCCATTTTAGCTATAATTTAGCAAAATAAAACTAATAAATAGTTGTTTTCCTTTAACGGAAAAATAAATAAAAATATGGCACAAGATCCAATGGAAGTCTTTATTCAAAACTTGATTTTAGCCGCCGGCTTGGATGGCATGCCTGATGAATACAAAGCGGATTATATTGATAAATTGCGAGTGCAGATAGATCGTCGTATTGGCGTAATAGCCATGCAAGAGCTCGACTCAGCCGGTCTAGACGAGTTTCGCCAGATGATGGAGCGCGAACCGAAAATCAGCAATGCCGCTTTGCAGCAATTTTTCGCCGGTAAGATAGATAATTTTCCGGAAAAAGTACAGCAAGGGCTGCAGGATTTTGCCGCCGAGTTTATCGCTGCTGCCAAAAAGGAGTAAATTTTTGCTTCTTTTTTAAAAAATTACAAACATGGACGATGTTAAGACAAACGCCGATTTGCTAACGGAAAAAATCAAAAAACTAAAAGAGCTTACGGCGCAGTATCAGCGTGAGTTTGATAAGCTTTTTGCTGAAAAAGATCATATAATCAATAGTTATCTTAAACAAGTTGAAGATCTGCGAGTTCAGCAGCTGGAAGAAGATATAAAAAAATTGAAAGATAAATAAAATTTTACGTATTATTATATAGCTATGCGAGAGCCAAAACCATCAGGTGGTTTCCAAGATAAACAAAAAGAAAGGCTGGAAGACCATAAGGCATCTGGCAGGAAGAGGATTGAAGATAAAAAGAAGGGGAAGTGTCAACCATCTGGAAATTCCGCGCAAGAAAGAAACGATTTAAAAGAAGCAAAGCTGGAAGCGGATTTAAAAAGAATATTTGAAAATCTTGCCGCTCATAGTAAGAGCGAGTTTTTAGTTAAAGATAAAAATCTTAAGCAAGAAATAGATGATTTTTTAAATAAGCAAAAAAATATCAGCGTTACTGACGTGAAAAGATTGAAAACTATCGTAAAAATCGGCAGTAAGCTGGTGGAAAAATTTTTTCAGCTAGAACAAGTATTGCAGCGGCAAGCAAGAGATCAGGCGGTTTTGGAAGACATGGAAAAAAAAGAGGATGAAAATTTGCTGATCCAAGAAAAAGAGGCCAAAAATCTATGGGCTATGTTGTCAAAAGTTTTAAAAAACAAACGCACTACTACTTTCGTAAAACAAGAGATCAGAGAATTTTTTATTGCCAGTCAGGCGCTTGCCGTGCTTGATGACGAAAATAAAAAAACAGAAATCGGCGTCGGTGAGTGGAGAAAAAGATATAGTGAGGCGCTTAAGCTTTTTATCTTGGGCGGCGGTCGTATTTTACGGGGGTTGGAAAGTCGGCCAGATCAGGAAGACATGAAAGAAATAGTGCAAAATAACAAGCTTTGGGGTGAAAAATTTTGGGAGTTAAAAGACGAGCTCGACTCTGACAAGTTGAAGGAATTGGCGGTCAGCGGTGATTATTTGGCTATTGGTAGGGGTAAAAAAGAATTTGTCGGTCAATCTATTGCGGCTACTGCCGATGATTATGATCTTTGGAAAAAAGAACAGGATAAAAAAGAACAAAATATTGTATCGAATGATCCGAACATCCAGGTAGCTCCCGTAGAACAAGCTGGACCAGAAACAAAACCTCAAAAAACATATTTTAGCGATCAGCAAAAAGAGGTATTAATAAAAGGATTAGCTTCTTTTATAAAAGATAAGGCAAAAAAAGAGCCGCCTCTTCCTCGTACGCGGGATACTGTTCCGCCGCAAAGACACGTTCAGGGTAAAGATTTCAAATCATTAGCGGAACACATGTCTCGAGTGGGAGATATGTTTCGATTGGCAGGAGAGGGCGAAGTGGAGGAAGGAGTTTTAGAATGGGAAAACGCCAGGGTGGCTGCTCGCGGTAATATTTCACCGACTGTTAATACGGAAAAAAAACCACCAGAAAGGGAAGAAATAGATGTTACAAACGAAGCTTTAAGTGGGGCAAATAATACAGCGATATCAGCTCAGGAAAAGTCTCGTCCCGCTAATATCCCAAAACCGGTGGAACGAAGATTGAGCGATAAAGAAGCCGAGATGCTAAAAAAAGCGGCCGCATCCGGTGATTTTGACGTTGCGGTAGATGTCAACGCCGGTAGTAAGGAAGTAAGTACTTTCCACCCCCAAAAATTTGGCATTGCGTCCGGAGAGAATGTTATCCGTCAAAATGGCGACGGTAAAATAATCTCCACCGAAGAAACGATACAAAATTATGATTTTCCTGAATTTAGCGATAGCGATTATGTAGTGAAGGGCATAAAAAAAGAATCAATAATAAGTGGACGAGAGGCGGATGAGATCGCTCGATTAGTAGTACGGGACCGCTTGCCAGAAAAGGGGTTAGATAAAGGAGCAACGTCTTTGGATTCTATTAATAATCCTAAAGAACATAAACAAGCAGTGGAACGGTTGCTTGATAGATTTATTGTATTGAAAGAGATGCCGTCGGAATTGACCTATTTTCTGTCCCCGCAGGATTATGGACAGAGAGAGTCTTTTATTAATAATGGATTTGATCAAAAATTTTTGGCGAAATTGTCTACTGGAGAGATAGATGAAACAGAGAAAAAAATGAAAGAAATTATAAAGGCGGCTCATGATAACCAGAAAGAGAATTGGGAAAGGGTCGCCAACGGCGTGTTAATAGCCGGCGACATGGTAAGAGTTTTTATCAATGGACAATATGAAAATGACTGGATAATCAAAGAGGTTGATGAAAATGATGGCATGGTGACCGCTCATCGTATGGGAGAATCATTTTTAAATCATGATTTTTCTTTAGATACTTTAGCTCAATGGCAAATAAATCCAGGAGAGACGGCTATCGAAAAAGAAGGAGGCGAGTTGAAGGAAAGATTTTTAGCCGTTCGACAAGAAGCGGATAAACTTTTGTCTGTTTTGAAAAAACATCACGATTTTTCCAATTTTTCTGAAAACGACCCGGTAGGTTTGGCAATACAACAGTATTATGCGGATGTTAAAAAAATAAACAGCCCAGATTTTGATTTTGATAATCCGGCAAATACTCAGATTTATTTAGATTTTGTTGAACGCCGCACGCCTGGCTTGATCAATAACATTAAAGATTTTTTTAATGATAAAAAAATTGATTATTCTCTAGAAACGACGGAAGAAAATAAAAATAATATAGAATCAGGAACGGCAGAGAAAAAAAGTATGGTAGGTTCAAAAGATGCGATAGAATCGCTGGTAGACCAGGCGAAACAATTGTCTGTCCTTAGCGAAGAAATGTTTGGTTTTATAAAAAATAAATGGCCGGAATTTCCCTTGGAAAAAGAGGTCTATCTTTTGCGGGAAGACGTGTCTAACGCCAGAGAGTGGTATCAGCGTGAAGCAACGCTGGAAAATATTGAAACTCTAGTCCGGGCGGAGCAAAAATATAAAGATCTGCTCGATTTGATAAAAAGATATTTAGCCGCTCCTAAAGAAAAAAACAAGGATATCCGTGAGATAATTAATGAGGCGAAGATCAGGATGGCGATGCCGGGAGCTGATTATGAGGAGTTAACTAAACCTTTGCAACAAGCCAAATTTGCTAACAGTAAAGAATTTTTTCGCGACCAAAGAGTGGTTGAAGAAATAAGCCAGCTTTTAAAAGAAATATTGACTTCTGGCAGCGGATTAAATAATCTTGCCAAAAATTTTTTAGATTTGACTGGTTTAGATCAAGATGATATTTATCGGAGCATTGATCGCAGGGAGCAAGAACTGACAGAGCTGGCAAAACAACTAGGCAGAACCGACACTAAGCGTGGTTTTTGGAGCAAGCTAAAAGGAGCGGGAAAAGTAACGGGAAAAATCGGAATGTACGCCGGGATAGGGACAGTCGCCACTTTAGCAACCGGTGGAGTCGGCGGAGCGTTGAGTATGGGAGTGGTACGTATGATTGACGCTAAAATTTCCGGAGGTAGATCCGAACGGGAGCTAAGCGACAATTTAAAAAAAATAAAAAGAGAAATAAGCAAAGATTCTCCTGAGGGACAACAGTGGCTGAATTTACTCGTTGCCAATCTAACAGCCGACTTAGCTATTAGTAAGCAGCATCAAATCGATCGACAAGAAAGGGTTTTTGCCGATTTTGATCAAGAAAAAAATAAAGCCAGAAAAAATAATGATTACGTCAGGTATGAAAAACTTATTGATATGCAATCTTCTGTTTATTTGGACGATATCCGGAAAAAACTGGAAAATACCGAAATGCCTGCGGAAAATATTGATAAAATATTAGATCAGGTCAGAGCGTTGTTAGCGGTGGATCGCAGCACTGCGGTGATGGAGGCAAAAATAGCGGATCGGGCTCCTGGTGTTTTGGAAAAAAGTTTTTCCTGGCTCGATCGGGTTTTGCCGGATTCATTAAAATCACTATGGAGCGGCGGTACAACGGCAAAAGAAAAAATGAAAACAGCCGCAGTATTTACTTTTGCCGGTATGTTGGCGCGTACTATGCCGGCTGTCCGCCAGGGACTTTTTGCTTATTCTGGAGCCAAAGCTTTTGAAAGCGCCGCTATACTGGCAACCAGTAAGATGGGTGGTTTTAGAGAATTAGGATTTATCACCGCCGAACAACTAAACAAGGATAACGTCAATGATCAACTGATGGCTAGAGCTCGAGCGCAACTTTTGGATCAGAAATTTAAAAAACAGCACCCTGGAGATTACGTTCGGCTGCGGGAAAAGGTGGAATATTTTACGACTTTAAAGATAAAAAATGCTAAAAAATTAACCGAGACGGTTCAACAGATAACCAACGACCTGGAAAGCAATTTTTTGCGCAGAAAAAATCTGGAAAAACATAGAAAAATAATTATCGGTGCTTCACAGGCGGTAGGTGCCGCTGCCGGAGCCTTGCTTGGTCCGGAAGCAATACAAGAGCTGGGTCAATGGCTGGGCGGCGATCACACTGTCAAGCCGGTTTTTCAATCTCAGGCCAGCAAAGATGTTTTTAGAGAAATTTCTGAAAATAAGACTTTATCGCAGGTGAGGGGTTTTTCACAACAAGTGGCGGGGAGCTTGCGGGAGGTAGCCGGTGTCATAGGGAATGATACCGGGGTAAAAACCTTGTCCGATTGGGCCGGTCAGAGTACGGCTGAAGTGATGCCTAAACTTAGTATTTTGTCAGAGGACACGGTAAACAATATCGCCAAAGACGGTCGCATAAATGAACAAGAAATCGTATCTTTAGTGAAATTAGACGAGAATTTACAGCGAGCCGCTTTACCAGAATCTTTTGTCGGCGGTATCAATAATATCGAAGGGGTTAATGAAGTGAACCAGCGGCTGGATGATGTTTTTTCGATTGTAAAAGATATTTCTGATGATACGGAAAAATCTAATATTATCAACTCTTTAGCTAATAGCGGGTTGCAAAAAGAACAGATAGAGGCTGCCGGTACTCTGGTTGCTAATTTGCACGGTAAAATCAGCCAACAGGTCGAAGGTTATACGGTGTCAGCTATAGCAAAGGACGGGTTCTCGCCTGAGGCTATCAGCAGAGTGAGTGGCTTAGTCGAGACCGCCACTAAAATTAAATCACCGGAGATTCAGATTGCTTTATTGGAGAAATTATCCCGGGGAGGTATAGAGCCGGAAACAGCGAGTCAATTAAACGAAGCAATCGCAGCAGTGAAAAATTTACCGGAGGGATCACGGGAATACGTGGTTTATGGTTTGGTCAAAGATGGTATTTTTGATCAGAGTGATAGAAATGTTGTCGATGTTATCAGTAAAATTTCAGCACTGCCAAATGCCGATCAAGATATAATCAACTACATATTGCAGACTGATAATGCGGCACTCATTCTGCAAAATATGGAAAAAGCATTGGGTGGTCCAGGGTCTTTGAGCGGCGACAGCTCCCGGGAATCATTGGAAGAACTAAACAAGATATTTGCCAAAGGCGATTTTAAGGAAATCGATAATATAATACAAACTAACCGAGTTGCGGTGGTAAAACAAGGTGACACCTTAACTAAAATATTGCACGATCAACTAGATGAAAAAAGCAGTAATTATGACTCGCGCCTAGCGACGGCTTTTGTCAAAAATTATTTAGGTGAAGATGTCCTTTCGGGGGACGGAGACGAGGTAAACCAATCTTTGATTGATAAAGCTATCGGCGTTGCCGCTGCTCGCGAAGAAAATCTTGCTTACGCCGGCAATAGAATGATTATTGCTAATAATGGAGCAATAGATATTATTAAAGGCGTTGGTGTCGCGGACGCGCGTCGAGTGTCAGAAGAAACTTTACGCCTCAATTATTTGCAAGAACGATTACAGGTTAATCGCGATACTATCCAAAGTATCAAGATCGGTCCGGACAAAAGTTTTATTTTTCAATCTAACGGTCGTGCTTTTAGAGTCGATGGGGCTGGTTCAAAAAATGTCTTGGTCAAAGCTTTAGACGGCAGCGGCAGCGGTGTCTATTTGAGTGATGACGGTAAGTTAGTAAAGGCGGAAGGTTTACGGTTACCGGAAGGAAAAACTAATAATTTTGGCGATATTCTCCAAAATTATGACCAATACTCCGCTCCTTCCCCGGAAATAAATATTGAATCAATCAACACAGAAGATATTACGCGAGTCTTAACCAATGAAGGCGTGGAAATAAGCGATGCCGCAAAATTAGAGGTGTTGAATCCGGCAGAGTATGGCATTACTGTATCGTCAGAACAAAATTTACGTTTGGCTCGGGTGGAAACAGAAGGTGGTTCCAAGGTTTATGTGATGTTTGGTAGCGAAGTAGTACATGCTCAGACTTTAGCCGAAGTTTCTATTAATAAAACCGACGTTAGGAATATTAATCAATATATTAAAGAAATTATTGATATTCGTGATTCGGTAACAAAGGAATATCAAATTGACAACAGTAAAGCCAATCAATTAATCAGTGATGTTCGCTTTGCTGTTGATCATTATTTAGGAGAACCAAAGATCGAAGAAGTAAGCCGGTTTGTAGAAAAAAGCGGCGGCGACGTTAATTTATTAGGTAATAGATCACAATGCGAGATTGCTCAAAATTTAATAAAAGAGTCTTATAATCCGAACGAAATAAGAAGCGGACTAGAGTTTTCTCAAAGTCTGCGCAGTGTTGACGCTAAGAAAGGATTTATATTGGCATCGATTTATGCCAATCCTTCAGTGAATAATTTGCATTTGAGAGAATTTTTAAATGTCGGCGGATTAGAGTTTGACGATGAGCCGATGATTACGGCTAAACACGGCAGGCTGGAGATCTCAGGACTGCACGCGGCTGGTTATGATTCCGGTGCCAGGGATGATTTAATAATCGACAGCAAGACCAGCAGCGTAAAAATTAATCGTATCGGAAAAGATCAATACTTTCCTGCTAGCCATCTTGATACGGCCATTCGTGCGATTGTGGCTGATACCGAAGGAGTGATCACTACCAACGCCGAAAATATAATCAGAGAGGAATTTGTGACCGATTCTCAAGCACAAAAATTTATTGAAACATGGATTGATACCGAACGTTTTTCTGTCGATTTTATAAAAACATCAAATGCTAAAACATATATTGATGCCTTGCTGTCCAGCCGAGGTTTCAATTTGGGGCAATATAGTTTAGGAGAAAACGCTGTTATTAAAAGTATCGAAGAAAATAAAGCTGATAACAGTATTGGTTTTGAGGTCAGTGCTCCCGGTCGGGATGTTCGTTATACTTTTTTTCCCGACCGTAATATAGTTTTGCGCGAAGCAGGAACTTTTGTTCGCAATACAGAGATCATCGGCAGCCCGGCTGATTTTGAAACAAGATTGAATATTGATGTCGGCGAGGGACAGGAATATAACGAAAAACCGTAACAGACAAAGTTTTTTTATAAATAGCTTTTCCGTTTCAAATTTTTAATAAAAAGCCCTGTTTTTACGGGGTTTTTTGGTAAAAAAATAGATTGATTTTTAGTCATATTTTCGCTAAAATTATCTTATGATAATAGGCGTAGATATTAGACCTCTGATGGACAAAGAGCTAAGCGGCGTGGGGCTGCACCTTTTTAATTTGCTTGACGAGTTGTTTCGTATTGATTCGCAAAACCAGTATAAACTTTTTTATAATTCTTTTCATAGTATCGAAAATCGGCTACCTAAATGGGATTATCCCAATGTTAAATTTTGTGGTTTTGCTTTACCAAATAAACTACTTAACTTTTTATTTTTATTTTTTCATTGGCCGAAGATTGATTTGATGATTGGCGGTTGCGACGCATTTGTCGTTCCCAACCTTTGTTATTTTTCTTTATCAGATCGTTGTAAAAAAATTTCCATAGTGCATGACATCACTTTTGATTTATATCAGGATTTTTTTCAGTCAAAATGGCGGCTGGCTTATCGGTTGATTAACCCCAAAAAGGTTTTTACCGCGATGGATAGACTGGTGGTAGTTTCACAAAATACCAAAAAAGATTTAATTAGTTTTTATAAAATAAATCCTGGTAAAATTGGCGTGGTTTACTCCGGAGTAAAAAGAAGTGACGAAAAAATTTTAGAAAATAAGGGAAATTTTATTTTAACCTTGGGTACCAGAGAGCCGCGTAAAAATTTAGCTGGTCTGCTAATCGCTTATGAAAAAGCTAGACAGCAAGGTTTGAACATGGATTTGGTAATTGCCGGTGGTAGCGGTTGGCTCAGCAGAGAAGCCGATAGATTGATTGCCGTTAGTAATTTTAAAAATAATATCAAGGTTTTGGGCTATGTCAGTGAAAAAGAAAAAATTGACCTGTATCGTCAGGCGTCAATGTTTGTCTTTCCGTCTTTTTACGAAGGATTTGGTTTTCCGCCGTTGGAAGCGATGAGTCACGGTTGTCCAGTGATCGCCAGTCTGTCTTCGTCAATCAGTGAAGTTTGCGCTGACGCAGCGTTGTTAGTCGATCCGTATAATATAAATGAAATCGTGGAAGCGATAAAGTCTGTCAGTACGCTGGACTCGGTAACCAGACAAAAGTTATCAGCCAGAGGTTTTGAAAATATTAAGCGTTTTAGCTGGTCAGCCGCCGCTCAGGATTTTTTAAATTTTTTGTTAACCGCTAACCGTTAGTGACTATTGTTATGAAAATATTAATCGATGCTAGAATGTATGGACCGAGAGGTTCAAAAGGTCTCGGTCGCTATATCAAAGAAATTATTGATGGTTTGGTCAGGCAAGATTCGCAAAACGAATATGTAATTTTATTACAGCGTGAAAATTGGGACGATTTTGCAGAAAAACCCGGGTTTCACAAGGTTTTAGCGCCATGGCGCTGGTATACCCTTGCCGAGCAAATCTACCTGCCGCGACTTATAAAAAAAGAAAAACCGGACTTGGTTCATTTTCCACATTTTAACGTTCCGTTGTTTTATTTTTTTTCGCCGTTCGTTGTTACGATCCACGATTTGTTATTACGTCAATATCCTTCACGTCGGGCAAGTACTTTGGGACCAATAAAATATTGGCTGAAAAATATTGGTTACCGTTTGATTGTTTGGGCGGCTGTTTGGCGGGCAAAAAAAATTATTACTATTTCAGATTTTACTAAAACCGAAATTCTTAAATATTATCCTTTAGTCGACAGAAATAAGATAGAAGTTGTCTATGAGGGTGTGAGCAAGCTGGAGAAAGAAATGATCGAGAAAAAAGATGACAACGATGTTCTTTTACGGTATAATATAACCGACCCTTTTATTTTATATGTTGGCAGTGCTTATCCTCATAAAAATTTGGATAAATTAATATTAGCTTTTGCTAGGCCGGAAAAGAATTGGACTGGTAAGTTGGTGTTGGTGGGTAAAAAAGATTATTTTTACCAGCGTCTTGAAGAGGGTGTTCAAGAGTTGAATACAAAAAGTGTTCTTTTCTTAGGCTATATTCCTGATAGTGATTTAGCTGTTTTATATCGTCAAGCTCGGGTTTATGTTTTTCCTTCCTTGTATGAAGGATTCGGATTGCCGCCGCTAGAGGCAATGAGTTGGGGATTGCCGGTGGTTGCTTCAGACATCCCGTCTTTGCGAGAAGTGATCGGCGATGCTTACGAAAAATTTAATCCGAAAAGTGTTAGTGATATTTTACAAAAAATTAAAAATGTTTTAACTGATAACGTCAAACAAGAAAAGTTACGATATTTAGGACTGGAACAAATAAAAAAATATAACTGGGATGCTACGGTTAAAAAACATATAGATATCTATCATGCTGCGAAAAAATAAAAAAGCAAAAGAAGATGTAGTGGGTAGAAAAACGGTCGGTAAAAGAAAAAATGCTTCAATAAAAAAAACAAATTCAAAAATTACTCCCAAGGTAGTCAGGATTAATGTTGTTAAAAGTGATTATTTGAATCATTATATCTCTCCCCATCTTGTTGACCTGTCCGAGCTTTCTCCTAAGCAAAAGGAACAACCGATTTTTTGGGAAGAGTCGGCGGATAATTATTTTACTGCGCCGACAAATAACGATCTGGATTTTTCTCGGGTAGTGTCATCAGAGAATGCGGAAGAATCGGTAACGTTTTTTTCTCCAAATTTAGAGCCAATATCATCGACAGAGCAAAACAAAATAGACAAAATAAGACAAGAAATAGCCGAATATAAGCCGGCGGAAACGGTCATTGTCGACGAAACTTTATATAATACCAATGATCCGGAAGATATCTTCAAGGATATAGAGGACATGCCGTCAATTGAAAGAGTGGTGCAAGAAGTTGAATCGCAAAATATTGTTTTGCCGCAACTACCAGCGGCATCATCAGTGTTGCCTGTTGAAAGAAAAAAAAGACTCTTTAATCCATTGCGAATAGGTAGGCGCATTTTTATTTTATTCGATTATGGGAGCGACCGTTTAGTGCGACCTTTAAGAAATATTCCTTTGTCATTGCCGGCTAAAGCGTTGGTTGGTTTTGTGGTTATGGCTTTAGTTTTGGTTTTGCCTTTGGGTATTACTAGTTACTATCAGAACTTGAAAGGTAAGCAAATAGGTGTTTTAAGTTTTGCTTCCGCTGGTGCCAACGATCTGCTCTCTGCCAGCAGCGAAGTAGGGGAAAAAGATTTGGCAGCTGCCAGTAACGATTTTAGCGCAGCTTATCAAAAATTTTCTTCAGCCAAAGACGAACTTGATGGAATTAATAAAATAGTTACAACAATTGCTAAATTGATACCGCAAACCGATAATACTTTGAAAACAGCAAACGCTTTACTTGATACGGGGAAATTACTTGCTCTAGTCGGTCAAAATTTAACTAATGGTTTGTCAGCGCTGGAGTCTGGTGATAAAACCATTGTCCAAAAAATTACTATTTTGCGGGAAAATCTAGAATTAGTTGCTCCTGACATTCATAGCATTGATAGTCTTTTGGCAAGAGTGGATATCAATCAATTGCCTGAAGAAAATCAGGTTAAATTTATTTCTCTAAAACAAAAAATGCCGGCAATAGCCAAGAGTTTTGATGGTTTTATCTCCGTTGCCAAGTTTGCCGAAGACATACTTGGCAAAAACGAGCTGAAAAGATATTTAGTTTTATTTCAAAATAATAGCGAGATCAGACCGACAGGAGGATTCATCGGATCTTTTGCTTTAATAGATTTGGTTAACGGTGAAATAAAAAATATGGAGATACCCGGCGGTGGCAGCTATGATTTACGCGCGGGGCTAACTACTGCCGTGGCTGCTCCAGCGCCATTGCGGCTAATCAACGCTCGTTGGGAGTTTCAGGATAGCAATTGGTTCTCTGATTGGCCGACGGCGGCGCAAAAAATAGCTTGGTTTTATAATGAAGCCGGTGGTCCGACAATAGACGGTATAGTAGCTATAAATGCTGATTTATTGCAGCAATTGCTGGGTTTAATTGGTCCAGTAAATGTGAACGGTAAACAGATTACCGCTGATAATTTTTTTGGTACCGTACAAACAGCGGTAGAGGTTGATTATGATAAGGAGAAAAATAAGCCTAAAGAGTTTATTGCCGATATGGCGCCTCAAGTATTGGGTCAAATATTATCCGCGGACAAAGATAAATTAATAAAAATTATTTCGCTACTTAGCGATTCGTTATATGCCAAGGATTTACAGCTATATTTTTTTAATCCTGAAACAGAAAGTCAGCTCGCCGGGCTCGGTTGGGAAAATAAAATAAAAGAAACTGCCAGTGATTATCTGATGGTGGTTAACGCTAATATTGCCGGACAAAAAACTGATAAAGTTATTAATCAGACAATCTTGCATCAAGCGGCGATTGGTGATGATGGTACTGTGCGTAATAAAGTTACCATTATTCGCGCTCATAACGGGATTGCCGGTGAGCCTTTTTATGGCGTTCGAAACGTAAATTATGTGCGAGTATATGTTCCGCAAGGAAGTAAATTGATTAGCGCGGATGGTTTTCAGGAGCCGGCAGAGGAACTTTTTAAAAACGACGGTGATTACAAGCAAGACAAAGATTTATTACAAATATCCGGTTTGACCAAAACGGATGAAAAAACTGGAATAAGAATAAATGAAGAATATGGTAAAACTGTTTTTGGTGGATGGACGCAAGTTTATCCCGGTAAAACGCAAGTAAGTATTATTGAATATGAGCTACCTTTCAGAGTATCTTTTGCCAAAATGGAAACAGGTTTTAACTGGCTAAATAAACTGGAAGATAAATTAAATTTTACCGATGTCAGCACTTCTTATGGTTTGGTGGTGCAAAAACAATCCGGTCAAGAAAGCGATTTTTATAGTTTAGTAGATTTTCCCGATTCGTGGAAAGAGGTGTGGCGTTATCCCGAAGAAAAGATAGATATTGCCGGTAGTATTCTGCATTATACTAATTTTTTAGATAAAGACCGGGCATATAGCGTAATGTTTCAAAAGTAATATTTAATTTTTATTTTAAATTTATGAACCAAGATAATAAAAATAAAAACCATAACGCTAATCATAACAACTACAAAATACCTGGTCGTGAAATCAGGAAAGACCTGGAAAATATTTATGAAGATGATGATGGTAATTTGCCGGATATTTCTCGTCTGGAGCCGAGAAAGAAAAAAGGGGTTTTGCAATTTTTAACCAAACTGGCGGTCATTTTGTTGATTTTAGCAGGTATTGCCTGGGCGGGATATTATGTTTTCAATAAATATGCTCCTAATCAGCTGAAAAAAGTGATTGGCGAGGGGGGGGAGGTAGAGCTGACTATTGAAGCGCAAAAAGAGATGTCTGCTGGCGATCAAATAAAATATCTAATCAAATATAAAAATCACAAAAAAGTTGATTTAAAAAAAATATCCCTCAACGTCCGTTATCCCAGCGGATTGATAATCGAGTCGTCTAATCCTGAGGCTGACAAAGCTGATGATGGCAGCGAAAGTTTGGTTAAGGAAGATAATTGGAGTTTGGGAACACTGGCTCGCGGTGCTAGCGGCGAAGTGGAGATAACAGGAAAGCTGATTGGCGCTCAAGGAACCAATGCTAATATTTGGGCGGTACTTTATTATGAGCCGGAAAATTTTGCTTCTCAGTTTCAAACCGAAGCCAGCTTTTCTACCACGATTGAGTCTTCTCCTTTTGATATCGTGGTAGAGGGGACTAAACAGTTGGCTACTACCGACCCTGTTGAATTAAATATAAAGTATGAAAACAAAAGCGAAAAAGATGAAGAGTTGAAGGACGTTTTGTTAGAAGTGATTTATCCTCAAGGATTCGTGGTGGAGGAAACCGATCCGAAAACCGTGGAAGGTAGCGACAATCAGTGGCAAATAGTTAGTTTTAAAAAAGGTGATAAAGGCGAGTTAAAAATCAAAGGTAAATTTTCCGCTAATGTTACCGGTGGTCAAGACTTTACGATTAAGGCGTCGATAAAAAATCAAGACAAATATTTGTCTATTGCTGAAAATATTTACAGCGTGGCTGTTGTTTCGGGGGATCTGCTGACTGAACTAAAAATAAACGGATCAAAAGATGACGGGATGATTGATTTTGGTCAGACCCTGAATTATTCTTTGACCTATGAAAACAGTGGTAAAGATGTTTTGAAAAACCTTACTGCTACCGTGTTTTTTACTCCGTCGGCTGAGTTTATCGAATGGACTACTTTAGTTGATCGTTATGATGGACTACTTGACGAGTTTGAAGCCGGTAAGAGTATTTCCTGGACAGAGAAAGAAGTCCCTAATCTGGAAGAGTTAAGACCGGGTGACAAAGGAGTGATAGATTTTTCAGTTAAAATATCAAGTAACGCCGGAAAATTGTCAGGCGATCTGTCCCTGCGTACCGTTGCTTCGATAAAAACCCAGTATGTAAACAAAGAGGAAATGAATATAGAAAATAGAAGTAATGCCATTACCACTAAAATTAATTCCAATTTAGCGCTCGTAGCATATGGTCAATATTTCGATGTCAGTGGGTCATCGATCGGCAGCGGTCCGATTCCGCCAAAAGTAGGTCAAACTACTTATTATGCGATTGTTTGGCAGTTGGACAATTCTGTCCACGAGGTTCGCGATGTGGTAGTCAGCACTATTTTACCGGAAAAGGTGAAATGGGGCGGAAAAAAAGATATTAGCGCCGGTGATATCAGTTACGATCCTTCTTCTAGAAAAGTTACCTGGAAAATAAATCGTATGCCGGTTAATCTGGATTTAAAATATAAAGTAATTTTTGATGTTAGTATCGCTCCGGAAAATACCGACGTAAAAAAAATTCTGGCATTAACCGGTGACAATCAGCTCTCGGCCGTTGATCAGACAACCGGATCCAAGATATCTCAGGCGCAAGGGGCTATTACCACGGATTTGACCAGCGACCCATTGGCAAAAGACAAGGGGTTGGTAGTAGAGTAGAAATCTACAAAAGAAAGGAGGGACGTTTCATGCTAGTATGGTGGATCGTGACTATCGTGATATTCGCACTTTTTTGCATAACAGCAGCATTTGTTACGGGAATGTTTTTTGAAAGAATGCGAGGCGATAAAAAGAAGCTCGACGAGCTGGAGGCGGAAGCAAAAAAAGCATCGGCGTTTTTGAAAAAGACGACGATGCCCAATGGCTAATAATAAGCAATCAAAAATCCCTGACAGAAGTCAGGGGTTTTTATTAATATTGACGGGATATTAATAGTGCGATATTATAGAAAATCAATTAAATTAATAAGAGTGGTTTTTAACAAAAAAGGAGACAACGCGTGATGAATGAGGTTTTTTTTGCTATTTCGGTGGCTATCATTGCTTTAGTCGTTGGTTTTTTGGTCGGCAGATGGTGGGGCGGCAATCGTCGTCTGTATGACATCGCTGCCTTTGTTGGTCCTACGGGCGTCGTCTTCGAGGTTATTCAAGAGATTTGGCCTAAGGAATACATTGTTCGACCGAAGAATCTGCGCGACGGCGGACCTGAAGGCAAGAAAATTAACGACCTGTTTTATTTCAAGCTTCGACGCAATGACCCCTGGCGTGACTACGGCATTGGCAATCTGAAAGTCGGTCATAGCTATCATTGGCAGCAGGCCAGAGGAAGGTCGGCGTTGACTCCCGTCGGTCGCTCAATAGCCGACGAAGGCTAAGCAATCAAGCAAAAAACCTCGTAAGGGATTACGGGGTTTTTCTATTTAACTTTCTTCACTAGTTTATATAGGGGATAAAGTATTTTGGATATTGGTATGTCGAACGTTCCTGGATAGTCGACGCTTTTTCCATTAAATCCGAGTTTAAACCTAGTTACTCCGGGCCAACGTTTTTCATCTATTCCCCAAAAGTCATAAACTTTGTAACCGGCATCTTTAGCGCATTTGATTTGATGCCACTGCAGTAAATGTGGCGCCATGAGGTTTCTGTACTGGTAATCCGATCCGCCATGAGCGTAAGTAGCGCGATCTCCGTAGAAATAGCAGAGATTGGCGGCAACAGGAATACCGTTGCTTTCAGCGATGAACAGCTTAGTAGCAAGTAGTGAGTATGGGGTAGTGAGTATTTTTTTATAATATTCTTTTGGGTGGGTGGAGATTTCTTGTTTGGTGTAGGTTTTGGTTAACAGATTCCAGAAAATCTCAAAATCTTGGTCGCCACTACCATCGCGAACCGTTACTCCGTGTTTTTCAGCTAGGCGAATATTGTATCGGGTTTTTTGGTGAAAAGAGTTAAGTATGTCGTCTTCTGATTTGGTTAGATCTAAAACGAGCGTGGTTTTGGGTTGGACGGGTTTGGTAGGTGGTAGATGATAGTTGATAGTTGGGGAAATTGGTTCAATACGGCAGAAGGTGGATTTTTCGTGTTTGCCGAGTTCCTTGATTCTTTCGACCAGATATTCAAAATATTTCGGTTCGGTGGTAAGCGGTCCGCGCGGGCAGTAGAGGTAATTTTGTTTAAAAGGCAGTTGGTGTTTAACTATCAGTGCAACGGCTTTAATTTGGTTTTCGTCAGTGACTGCCAGGCGCCAGATTTTTCGTCCTAGGCTTTCTTGCAGCACGCCCCAGTCCCAGGATTGCAAAAATTCACTGCCGTTAGCAGTGACAAAGTCGTCCCATATCTTTTGTTCCACGACATCGCTGGTTTGCATAAAATTAACGGTTAAGCAGTTTTAGCGCGGATTTGATTTTGTCTTCTACTGATTGGGTTTCCGGCGGAAGCTGCGACAAGACGATTCTGGCGTCGGCGGCAGAGTAGCCAAGACTGACCAGCGCGTCGATTGCTTGACCGTCTATTCCACCAACGTCTCCCAAATTAATATCAAGGTTTTTGTCTTTGAGTTTTATCACGATCAATTCAGCGGTTTTTTTACCAATACCGGATACTTTGGTTAGCAGGGTGGCATCGCCACGAGAAACGGCTTTTTTTATCTCGTCTAGTTTTGCCACCTCAAAAACGCCGAGAGCGGTTTTTGGTCCGACACCAGAGATGGAGATCAATTTTTTGAAGAATTCTATTTCTTCAAAAGTCGGTAATCCGTATAGTTCTAAAATATCTTCGCGTACGTGAGTATGTAAAAAAAATTCACCAACCGTTTCGGTTTTACTTTGTTCGGCGTTCACCGGAGTGGTGTGAACCAGATAGCCGATGCCGTTGTTTTCTATGATAACTGACTTATCGGTTTTGGCTTTGATTGTGCCTTTGATATAACCAAGCATATTAGTAAGAGATTAGGAGGATAAGAGGGCAGGAGGTTAGGATTTGAGTTTTTTGCGGAGGACTGAAAAAGCGGGAATAGGCTCGGTTGTTTTGATAGAGATAATTTGATCATGGCCACCATGGGCAGAAGCGACTTCCTTATCGTTTTTGGTATCAATGATTTTGGTTAGCTTTTGCCTAAAGTTTTTACCAGTAGGAGTGATAAATTCTACCGTTTCTCCGCGGTAAATGGCATTATGAACAGCTATTAGTGTCGCGCCTTTTTCTTTACTGTATTTTACCACTTCACCCACAAATTGGTAAGACGATTTTTGATGAGAAATCTGGAAGTTGTTATCCCATTTTTCGGCTCCAAAAGCAAAGCCGGTGGTGTAGCCACGATTGGCCAGGGTGCCTAGTTCTTTGACTAGGTTTTTGATTGGTTGTTTTTTATCAATCGCCTGGCGATAGGCTTTGACGACCACTGCAACATAGTAGGCGCTTTTAGCCCGGCCTTCGATTTTAAAACTAGTGACGCCGGCTTTTTTTAGTTCAGCCAAATGCCCGATCAGACAAAGGTCTTTGGAGTTAAATAAATAAGTGCCATGTTTATCTTCTTCGACTTCCATGACTTGGCCACGTTCGTCATCGGTACTGACGCGATAACCCCAGCGGCAAGGTTGCACGCAGTCGCCAAGATTGGCGCTACGACCAGTTAGCCACTTACTGAGGATGCAGCGTCCAGAGTAGGACATACACATGGCGCCGTGGACAAAATATTCTAGTTCGAGTTTTGGCACATTTTTCCTAATCTCTTTGATCTCGGCAATAGTCACTTCGCGCGCCAGGATAATTCTTTTTATCCCTTGCTCGTACCAAAATTTGGCGGCTTGCCAGTTGGTGCAGTTAGCTTGGGTAGAGAGATGCAAAGGAATCTTTGGCAATTCTTTTTTGAGTATCTTGATTATTCCCGGATCGGAAACGATAATGCCGTCGGGTTTGTTAGCTTTGAGAAATTTGATATACGCCGGTAATTTTTTTAGATGCTGGTTATGAGCATATATGTTAAGAGTCAGGTATATTTTCTTTTTATGGTCATGGCAGTATTTGATTGCCTCGGCCAAGTCTTTGAGATTAAAAGAGTTGATCCTGACGCGTAGTGAAAAATCAGGTAGACCGCAATATACCGCATCAGCGCCAAAAGCGAGAGCGGTTTTTAGTTTTTCATAACTGCCGGCTGGGGCGAGTAGTTCTGGTTTGTTCATAGACTAGTATTTTAGCAAAAAATGACAAAAAGAAAAGAGCGGTTTTTTTGCCGCTCTGTGGGTGTAGAAGGGAGTCGGTTACCAGTTTTCAGTCTCACATTCACCGCAGTTTTCACAATCGGCACAGTCGTTGTTTTTGTTGTCTTTTTCATCGGTCATTAAGAAGACTAACAAATCTTCGTGGGTGGTCGGGCTTAGGATCGTACCATCGGGCGGTCTTTCTTCTTTTTGTAGATTTTGTTCTAATCCTTTGTTATCACCAAAGATTATTTTTGCTCCTCTGATTTTGAGACAGGTAGGACAGGCGAAATGCCGTGAAGGTACTATTTCCCCACAAACGACGCAAAAAGGTAGTTCGGGGTTAAAGCCCCTCTTGGGAATAACGGTTCTTGTGATGTCAACACGGGGACTTCCGCCGATGTCTTTTGCCTCGGGAAACAAGTCGCCAATTACCACAGTGTGATCGCGGCCTTCATCATCTTCGTCACAAAAAAAGAAAGGTGCCATTTTACCCTCCCTTTGAATAAAAATGTTTTTTCACTGTTTTTATTATATCATTTCTGTAAAAAAAGCAAAAACCCCGCGTTTTTAGGCGCGGGGCGTGGCTGTAGTGATGAATTAGTGATTGCGACAGATGTGTCGCTGTTGGTGGGGTAAAATTGCTTGTCTATAGTCCATCCACTTACGCATGGGCGACGTGGAACGAACTATTCGCCGTCGGAATTCCGGCGAAAAGAGTTCGCCGTAACATGGTCGGTTGGTTGATTTGAAACTTTTTATTCACCAACCGGAGAGCTGTCCAGATGGTGAATGCTTTCGGTCGCCGTTCCGGTACTTCGTAGAAGCGCCAGGGGTCATCCGAAAAGCCGTACCAACGCATTTCGGCACCGATCTTTTGCGCGCGTTTGATTTCCAGTCCTTTTTGACTGGGCGGTGTGCTTTCGAATCGTCTGCTCTTGACCCTTCCGTCACGGCGCCACTCCAAATGGTCTCGGATATGATTTTTTTGCCGGCGGTCGGCTTCGGCGATTCGCGTTTCGTTAGTCTCAAGATCGTCGTAGCAATCGGATTTTTTGTCGTCGAACGGTTCGTCATCATAGCAATCGAGGTCATAGACCTGCTTGCCGTTGGCATCGATCACTTCGAAACCCTCAAGGTGTTTTTCCAGCAAATAGCGCTCATGATCACGCGCCGCCATTTCTTTTTCTTCCAAACTCTTTTGCAGATCGACCATGAGCTCATCATCTTCGTCGGCTATCGGCTTCATGACACCGATGATGTGGAAGCCAAAGACTTCCCCGTTACGGAGCATTTCATCGTCAAACGTCATCGAAATAAGGATGTCGTTGTCGATGAAACGACCGTCTTCGCCACGGGCCTGCAGCTGGTGCTGCGGCTCGTTCGGGTTGGACAGGCCGTCGACCCGGGGGATGTAATCGTTGGTTCCGACTTGCAGCCGGTAGTAACGCTTTGCCATGCTGGTAACCTCCTGGTTATCCGGTTAATGGTTTTTCGTTATTAAATAGCTATTTCTAGCTAGCAGCAACCCACACAAGGCGGGTTACCGCTATTTAGAAACAGCTATTTTTTGTAATGTTCAGAATTAATCATCATATCATATTTAACATTTATTGTCAATAGCAGGATGTTTTAAAAGCTTATTTTAGGGAAGAAATGTCTTATTTTGAATAAAAAAAACGACCGCCATTGCGACGGTCAAATATGATTGCGGTCTTTTGGTGGGTTTTTCTCCTAGGCTTTTAGCAATTAAATTAGAACGGAGCCGGTGGTTTTCTTGAGATCATTTTCACGTCGCAGTGGATCTCTGCGTCTGGTCGGGTGTTGAGGTAATCCCGCCCAGCATTCATCACTGCATTCCGCACTGAAATGGTTAGGGTTGGTTATAGCCATTTTTTGAACCATAAAAGTGTATACATCGACGTCGATCTCTCCATTGCCCGTCCTCTTTTTGCCTTTGCCTGACATGAGACCTGCCCCCTTTCTTAAAAAACACTATTCTCTTAGCACTAGTATAAAGGCAATCTTAACGATACATTTTGAAAAATAAGTTGTCAATGGGAAATAATAAATAGTTTATAGCCGATAGCTTAAAAAACCGCTGCTTAAAATGTCGGCGGTTTTTTTTAAAACTAATATAGTATAAACAACTATTGGCGGTTTTTTTTGTTGCGGCTGACGCGGATCAGACCAGAACAAGGAATGAGTTTAATTCCCTTTTTTTCCAGTTCGTCTAAAAATAGATTCATGCCCAGCGAGTCGGAGGAAATATGTCCGGCGATAATAACATTGATATGAGCGGCTTCGGCTTCCTTGCGGTGTTCTTCGGATTGATGCATGGAGATGACGGTACCGATACCGGCTTGTGCCATTTTTTCATAAATTTTTGGCGAACCTTCGGTACCGCCGGTAATTTCAGTAATAGCAATTTTGCCACAATGATTGTTGGCGCTACCGGTAAGTACTTTTGGTCCGGTGCCAAGCTTGACTGCTGCTGTGTATTCTGGAATCCCTTTTAACATTTTCATGATATCGCCAACGTATTCGCATTTGCCGGAGGTAATTTTTTTCTTCAGAAAACTAGCGACTAGGTTGTCTGCCGGAGTGTGGATGTTCAGGTAGCTAAGATTTAGCAGACGAGCCATGTCGACCGGGCGATAATGATTGACGGCGCTGAGACTGCGAGCTACTTCGGATATCTTTTCCCGCTGGACGCCTTCGGCTACGTTGATCGGTACGCCATAGCCGGCAAGTACTTCGGCTTGTAAATGCATGACGTCAGCAAGATCAGCCAAACCTTTACCGCGAGGATGATGGGCAATTACCGCATCGATGTCTTTCATTTGGTTGGCAATAATCAGCTCATCGCCCTCCATGTCAATACCAACCAAAACTTTTTTGACTGGCTTGCCAGAATCATAATGAACACGGCTATCCAAATAAGGGTTGGTTAACGCTTCGGTATCAAATTCGGCTTTGGCATCCTTGCCTAACTTGTCGTACAGTTCTTTTTTGCGTCGGAGCATCTTTTGGACAGCTGCTTTGCCGCGCAAGTCGGCATCAACACCGAGCTTGATAGCGAGATCGAAAATTTGTTGAACATTCATAAATATAGGAGGTTAGGATGATAGGAGGTTAGGAGGTGGTGGGTAGATATTTTATTATCTACTATTTACTACCTCCTATTTACTATTTTAATCCCAACCAGACTTTAGTTTCATTAATTTTTACTTCGGATTGCCAGTTTTCCGCCACTTCGGCTTTTTCATTTTTTAGACTACTAGCCAAAGTGTCTTTGGCGAGCTGGTCGGAGAATTTGGTGAAAACGTCGTTAATTTCCTGGTTGTCGGTTTGATAGTAAACGGTCACGCGGTCAGAGATAGTCAGGCCAGCATTTTTTCGCAAAGCGTTGATGAAGCGCACTAGTTCGCGGACCAAACCCTGCTCTTTTAGTTCCGGTGTCATAGTAGTATCAAGTTTATCTTCACCGAATTTAATATCCAAAACGTTTAGTTCGTCTTTTAGAATATCAATCAGTTCATCTGAAAGTTTTTTGGTCAGAGTGGTGGAGTAAGAAAGTAACGGTTGGCGAATCTTGATCCCGGTAGTCGCGCGAGCAGCTAGTCCAGCTTCGACGATTTGTCGGGCTAGAGTCATTTGATCAAGTAATGTTTGGTCGATCAATTTTTTATTAACCTGCGGCCAGACGTCCAGATGTACTGATTCTTTTTGTCCGCCAATTTCACGGTAAATTTTTTCAGCAATAAACGGCGTAAACGGCGCCATGATTTTGCTTAGAGTCAGTAAAACGTATTTTAGTGTTTGCAAGGCGTTTTGTTTATCAGTGGCATCATCGCCTTTGAAGCGATCGCGGCTGCGGCGGACAAACCAAGTCGATAATTCGTCGACAAATTCAATAATCGGTCGGGAAGCGGCGACTAGATCGTAGGCGTTCATTTGTTTAGTAGTTTCTTCAATCAGTAGATTTAGTTTTGCCAGTATCCAGCGATCCAAAATATTTGTTGAGTCATCGGCGGCAACTGTCTCGACAGCACCGTACATCTGATAAAACGAAAAGACATTGGATAAAATCATGATTAATTTTTTGTAGGTTTCCTCGACGCCTTGTTCGGAAAAGTTTAGTGTCTCGGCTTTTACCACCGGAGAGGTGAGTAGGTAGTAGCGCATAGCGTCGGCACCAAAGCGATCGATAACTGCGTTTGGATCAGGATAATTTTTGAGCCGCTTGCTCATCTTCTGACCGTTTTCGGCTAGCACAATACCGTTAGCAATCACGTTTTCAAAAGGCGCCTCATCCATGATGGCAGTAGAGATAACTAATAGGTAATAAAACCAGGCGCGAGTTTGGTCAACGCCTTCGGCAATAAATTTTGCCGGAAAATTACTTTCAAACTTTTCTTTGTTTTCAAAAGGATAATGAAGTTGAGCATAAGGCATGGACCCGGACTCAAACCAACAGTCGAGTACATCGGGAATACGTTTTGCCAGTTGGTCGCATTTGGGACAGCGGATTTCGATCGGATCAACAGTCTGTTTATGCAGATCAAACTGCTTTTGAGTTTTTTGGTTAACATAAACGTTCATCGGATAGGCGTAGCTATTCCAAGCCGGAGAGTCAAAAAGTTTGTAGATCTTTTCTAGACTCAAGTCTTCAATCGATTTGAGTAAATAAAGCAGCGGACCCTGATGACCAACCAAAATGATGGTTTTGCCAATTTCTTTTTCTAGAACAGTTCTGACAAAGTTATACATTCGGTCTTCTTGTTCTTTCCATGATTCACCGGTTTCACCGCGTTTGGCGGTGTATTGTTCTTCTAGGTTTAATTTTTTGTAAGCAGCTCGGGAAGCGGCAATGTTTGGGTCGTCTTTTGTTTTACCATCCCAGTTGCCGTTGTCGATTTCTTTTAGCTCTGGCGCCCAGTTAATACCAAGAGAAAGCTCTTTGGCGATAATTTCCGCAGTCTGTTTGGTACGTAGCACCGGTGAAGCGTAGATAACGACATTATTATCTTTATTTTCTGCGGCGATTTTTTTGGCCGCGGCCTTAGCTTGTTTAATGCCGTCTTTGGTCAGTTCAAAAGTGCTATCGAGACTAGAATCAAAAACACCACTGTCATTTTTTTGGCTTTCACCGTGACGAACCAAGATTAATTTAGTAATTTGTTCTAATGCTGCTTGTCGCAAATCTTCGATCGAACCAAAAACCAGATTTTCTTTACATTTGGTACACTGCCAGATCGGCATGACCGAACCCCAAAAACGCTGGCGAGAAATAGACCAGTCGGTAGCGCCTTCAAGCCATTTGCCAAAACGACCTTCTTTTAGATAAGCCGGCACCCAGTTTATTTTTTTAGCTGCCTTCAACATTTTGTCTTTGATTTTGGTCACAGAAACAAACCAAGAAGAGGTGGCGTAGTTGAGTAGCGGAGTGTCGCAGCGCCAGCAGTGAGGATAGGAGTGAGTGTATTCTGCTTGCGCAAATAGTTTACCTTCTTTTTCCAGCCAAGCAATAATTTTGCGGTCGGTAGCTTTGGGATCTTCGATTGGTTTGACTAACTCGCCGGAAAAGTCGGTAACTTCCGGAGCGAAGCGACCTTCCATATTAACATGTTGGACGAAAGGCAGTTTTTCTGCCATACCTAGATTCATATCGTCTTGGCCAAAAGCCGGAGCAATATGAACTACGCCGGTACCGTCAGTAGTAGTAACAAAATCAGCAGCGTAGACTTTAAAACCGCGTTCTTTATTTTCCGGTTTGTCGTAGTAAGGAAAAAGCGGGATATAGGATTTACCAACCAAATCTTTACCGGTTAGTTCCTCAACCAATTCATGTTTAACATTGGTCAAAGTTTTTTCCGCGGTGTCTTTAGCTAAAATATAAAAATTACCATCATCAAACTTTACTTTAATATATGGCACGTTGGCGCCAACAGCTAGCGCAATGTTGCCGGCTAGTGTCCATGGCGTAGTAGTCCAAGCCAGAATATAAGTATTTGGTTCATCAACTAACTGAAATTTTACTGTCACAGAAATATCAGTGATATCTTTGTAGCCTTCGCTGACTTCTGATTGGGAAAGAGTGGTCTCGCAGCGCGGACAGATATGCATTGCTTTGTAGCTTTGGTAAATCAAACCTTTATCCCAGAGTTGTTTGAACACCCACCAGATACTTTCCATGTAGCGTTGGTCCATGGTTTTGTAGTCGTCTTCCATATCAACCCAGCGGCCGAGGCGTGGGATAAACTTTTTCCATTCGTCAGCATAAAGCATGACTTTGCTGTGGCAGCTTTCGTTAAATTTGGCCACACCAACTTTATCCTCGATTTCTTTTTTACTATGAGTGCCGAGTTCTTTTTCGACAATGTTTTCGATCGGCAGACCGTGGCAGTCCCAACCCCATTTACGCTCCACTCGCCAGCCGTTCATGGTCCAGTAGCGGGGGACGACGTCTTTCATCAAACTCGCCACGATATGACCATAGTGTGGCGTGCCGGTAGCAAAAGGCGGGCCATCATAAAAAATATAGTCGCCATGCGGCGCTTCTTGATTTATTGATTTTTCGAAAATTTGATTATCCCGCCAAAACTTCTGAATTTCTTCTTCGCTTTGGGGTATAGTTTTTTTGGTATTGTTTTCCGTCATAGTAATTATCAGTTTATCACTAAAATTGGCTATTTGCAAGGTTATTTTTTGATGTCTGTAGGGGCAATTCATGAATCGTCTCTATGACAATTATTTCTTTTTTAAACAAAAAACCGGACGTTTTTAGGCGACCGGTTGAATGAGTGAATTTAGTGGGTGTCAGTCGTAGTCACGTCATTATCGTTGTTATTGTCATTGTTGTCGTTATTATCATCGTTGTTGTTATCGTCATCTCCGGTATCATCGTCACTCATCGAATCATCATCACCGACGGGTTGCGGTTTTGCCCAGATTTGTATTTCACCGATCGACAACCAATCAGTTTTCCAGTCCAGCCGGGTTTTGGTGAGAATAATAGCCACATGGTTGGTAACGGTTTCGCCGGTGTGACTGGTCCAGGCACCGTGGTGAGGAGTTCCGGCTAACGTTCCTGTCGTGCCGAACGGAGTGGTCATAAGATCGGCATTCCAAACGTCAGCTCGCAGACAGTTGCCTTGGTTATAACTGATTTTTTGGATTCGATATTTTTGAAGGAGAGTGACGGTGATAGTCACTTCGCCCGCTTCGTTGGTGTTAAAGTTTTGATAGCCGACGGTGTCACCATCAATTTTGCCATTGGTGAGATAACCGGTCGAGCCGTTGTTTACTTCCCAGACTCCGTTGTCGGTGATAATAACCGGCTGACCAAGGGCGATGTTGATCAGGTCTCCGTTGTCGTTATTGTCATTATCATCATCGGTGGGCGGGATGTTGGTATCGAGACAGCAGTCGTCAACGCAACCCCAGCCCTGACCGAAAGATGAAACGCACTCTGAAGTAGAGTGACATTTGATACACATTTCGTCGTCACCGTCGTCATCACTTTCGTCTTTTTTGTCGCAAGAAAAGATTGTAACAATGCTGATAATGGCGATTATAATCGTTAACAAGATATTTCGCAGTTTCATCCGATACTCCTTTGGTTTGATTTTAAAAAAACGTTAAGTATTATTATATTAAACATATTACTAATATTTTGTCAATAAAATAAAAAACCGTCTTTTTGCTAAGACGGTTTTTTTAAAAAAAATATAGGGCAATATTATCCGAAGACTATTTTGAACTCCATTTTTCAGCCCA
Source organism: Patescibacteria group bacterium (assembly GCA_041653535.1). Taxonomy (NCBI): domain Bacteria; species Patescibacteria group bacterium. The sequence continues at coordinate 24,246 of JBAZFH010000005.1, read as the reverse complement.
ATCGCCGATCAGCGGTAATTTGTATTTTTCTTGGTTGTAGGCTTTGTAAATCAAGAAAATAAATAAGACAAATACTATGAGGTTCCAGACCCCGCTTATTCTCCACCAGGAATAGCGCAGGGCAAATCCTAGAATATAATCGATAATAATCAGGGCTACGCTAGTGATTATGGATTGCATGGCGTGAAATTTCACAAACTTGTCTTTGGAAGTAAAAAAGAAAAACGCGCCGGTGATAAAACCAAGCACGTAGCTGAGAGCAGCCGCGACTTTTGGCTCAAGACCGGATCCAGCTGGCTTGCTTGCTGGAGGGGTAGGTGGTACTGGCGCTGGAGTTGGTGCTGGTGTCGGGCTAGTACCTTGAGTGTTTTCTTCCATAATTTTAACTTATTTGTTAACTAGTTATAGTTTAGCGTTTTTTGATCAAAAGTTCAATCCGGCGATTTTAAATTAATATAAAAAAGAGGCATCTTGTGAAGATCCTCTTTTGAAATTATTAACCCAATTTTTTCTTCAAATCGATTAGGCCCTTAATAAGGGCATCAAGTTCGGTGGTGTTTAAGGTGATCGACATATCATTTGTCTCGTCGTCGTATGAATTGTATTGAGCAATGATGATTCTTGCCGTAGAAAGGTCTTGGCTATCTGGCGCTGCGGCTATTGAATCAATGCTTGCTATCTGACCGGGTATTGGTTTAATACCAAAGATACCCTCGGCCTTTTTTAGTTGCTCGATTTTAATCCCGACATCAGGAATTTCCGTAATCCTTGTTTCTCGGTTCATTTTGCTACCTCCTTGGTTTAAGTGTCAAAAGTATGTTTTTTAAATAAGCAATCATTGAAGGTTAACTTCTTTTTTTCGATATGTCAATATTGAGACAATTCTAAAATAAAATAACACCACTTCTCAGTGATGTTATTTTGGTGGGGTGTAGAGGATTTGTCTCCCTACGGGAGATGTCCCGAAGGGACAAACCTCCAACCAATTATTTAAGTCGGTTAATTTTATTGAAAGTGGGGTGTAGAGGATTTGAACCTCTAACCAATTGCTTAAGAGGCAACTGCTCTACCATTGAGCTAACACCCCATATAAAATTTAATAATGAACAGTCTTGGATGTAGAGGATTTGTCTCCCTACGGGAGATGTCCCGAAGGGACAAACCTCTAACCAATTGCTTAAGAGGCAACTGCTCTACCATTGAGCTAACACCCCGTAAATTTAAATAAATCGCGGTCGGCAGGAGTCGAACCCGCAACCCCTTGGTCCGAAGCCAAGTGCTCTATCCATTGAGCTACGACCGCAAAATTTTACCAGCCCTTTACTTCCAACCCTGCCAGCGCGGCATTTTCCTGGGCTTCTTGTTTGGACATACCTTCTCCCTGTGCTATTTTTTCCTTATCCAAAAATATTCCGACAACAAATTTTTTGGCGTGATCGGGACCGGTTTCCTGTATTACTTCGTAGTGTGGGGTAATCCCCGCGTGTTCTTGAGCTGCTTCTTGAAAACGTGATTTTGGGTCAACGTAAAGTTTTTTATCCAAAATTTCCGGTAGTTCCGGCAATACTTTTTCGTCAATGAATTTTTTTGCCGCTTCGTAGCCACCATCCAGGTAAATAGCGCCGGTGATAGCTTCAAAGGCATTGGCCAAAATATAATCCCTGGCTTTGGAATTTTTGTCTTTTGATTCTCCTTTAGACAGAAAAAGATAGTCTTCCACTTCCAGTTTTTTTGCTATGCCACCCAGCATTTTGGCGTTTACCAGCGAGGCGCGCCAGGTAGTCAGTTCTCCTTCGGGGTTGGGATAATTATTATAAAGATGTTCGGTAACCACTAACTCCAAAACAGCATCACCTAAAAATTCCAAGCGTTCATTGTGATCGAGGCTAAAACCCGGATTTTCATTGAGATATGACCGATGAACCAAGGCTTGTTTAAGCAAATCTTGGTTTTTGAAAGAGGTACCTATGTTTTTTTCCAGACGGGAAAGTAGTTTCATAAAGTCATTACGTCCACCTGTCAAAATATCGGGACATCGGCTTTTTTTATTTTCCGGTATCCTGGTATTTGGGCAGAGATTATTTTTTAAAGTTATTTTGTTTCCTTAGGTTTTAACTTCCTCGGTCTTAGTTTCTTTGTTTTCGTTTTCTTTGGTATCGTTGGGGGTGTGTTTTTCGCCCATTTCTTTATATATGGCTCCGAGGACTCCGTTGACAAACTTGCCGCTGCTTTCACCGCTGAAAGTTTTGGCTATTTCGATTGCTTCATTGATCACGACTTTGGCTGGGATTTCCGGGTCAAACTTTAGTTCGTATATGCCGATACGCAAAATATTCCGGTCGACAATAGTGATTTTTTCCAACGGCCATTCGGGAGCAAATTTGACGATTAGCTTATCAATTTCTTTTTGGTTCTTCAGCACGCCATTAATAATATTTTCCGGGAAACTATAATCCTCCATACCGGGAGCGATTTCGGACAAATTGTGTTCCAAAATGCTTTTTACGTCATCTTTGCAACCGCTAAAATCCCATTGATAAAGGGTTTGCATGGCTACGGTGCGACTTAAGTGTCGGCTAGACATATTTTTTTATTTTATTTTTCCTCGGCCTTGCTATTTTTAGACTTGGCAAGTTTGGTTTTAACCTTGACTATTTCTCTGTTTTTATAATATCCGCAATAACCGCAGGCGCGGTGAGGTAGCATCGGTTTTTTACATTTCGGACATTTACCCAGGGTAATGCCTTTGAGGGCTTGGTGAGATCGCCCCATCCTAGTTTTTGATTTTGGTCTACGTTTGGCTGGAATTGTCATAATATAGTGGTTAGTGATTAGTAGTTAGTGGTTAGGAAAAACTGCAAGTAATATATATGATTTTATTGTTTTTGGCAAGATTAAACCCCGCTTTGGTTGAAGCGGGGTTCGGATGTTATAAAGCGTTCCTAAAAAATACTACGGCGATGAGATACAGTAATGTCTGGGCGGCGTTTTCCTGTTCCGAATCATATAAATCGGTACGGGATATTTCTACGCTAAGTGCTTCACCAGCCGTAGCCAGGATTAAATCAATATCATTTTTGATCGTTTTTTTGTCGTTTTTAGCCAACCCTGAACCGCCGTCAGTCAGCCGACTCCAATCACTCCACTGTAATTGAGCCGTTGGGTTCAAAAGATAAAATATTTGAGGAATCAAGTAGACCTTGTTATTTTGCCGGAAGAGTCCCCATTGACCGCACTTCATTAGCGTGTCAATGACCTTTTTGAGGTATTCGCCGTCATAGCTTTCTTTCTTTGCAAGTTTGTTATAGTAGTTGTGGGCGGCAATCAGAAATTCGACAACATACGCCTGATCGCGTTTTTCGAGCCACCAATAACATCTCCAGCTACGATTAAAGACGTCTATTAATGATTCGACAATCAAACGGTTACCCTCTTCCATTTTTGCCAGAGGTCGTGCACGACCAGAATAAATGTCTGTTAAATGAGAAGTGGGTATGCGGAGTCGGCGGGAGAGACCTTCGAGAGATGCTTTGGTGAGGTCACGCGCTTCTTCGGTTCCCGGTGATACTATGCTGTGAAATAGATGCTGGTTCATTCTACTTAAGACGCTGAAGTGGTTTACCAAATCTACCCAGGTGGAAAATATTTCCGAAGGAGTGCGACCGTCTAAAGTGTTGATGGTTTTGATCAGAGCGATCGCCATTTTAAATGGCGTGGTAGTAGCTTTGATTTGCTCTACCAACCTGTCGATCATCAGCGGGGGTCTTCCATGGTCTCTAAATTCTGGCATGATTAATCTCCTTTTTTGGTGGCTAGCGCTCTTGGGCTAGTCACAAAGGATGGGGTGAAATGAACACCAACATTATGTTGGTCGCTGGTAATTTATCTGAATTTTTAGTAATTGTCAAGTGTCATTTTAAATGCTTACGATTTATTTTTATTCACCAGTTTGACAAGATTGTAAGGTTCTTTGGCGTAAAAAAAACCGCCTGTTTTTGAACAAGGCGGTAGTTGATTTATTGGTTTTTATAATAAAAAAAGAGAGAAGGGGCGAGATAAGACGAGGTTCGTTAGTAAATTTAATACAGTCATTGTCGTCTCGCCCGAGCCAAGTTGTGGCAGAGGGAAAAAAATTACATTTTTCAGTCTTTCCTAGACTATCCTTCACTTCTTTTACCCTCTCTAAAAATTTTAGTGGAAAATCTTTAGAGAAGGGGCGAGGTAAAAGATTATGCTTCATTATGATGATTTAATAACCTCCTTTTCGCCTCGCCCGAGTTGAATTGTGGTAGAGGGTAAAAATTGACATCGCCAGCCAGCTTTTTATTTTATTTGGCTACGCAGCGCATCTTTTACCCTCTCTAAAAACTTTGACAAGGAAGTCTTTAGAGAAGGGACGAGGTAAGTAAACAAGTATTAAGATGTCTCAATAAGCCCACTTTCACCTCGTCTACAGTTTGTTGGATAGGTAATTTAATCATAACCTAAGTTAAAAGTCAATGGCTGGGTTTTTTTGCTTTTTTGCTTTTTCAATGCTTTAATAAATACATATGGAAGTGCCTGTTTGGGAAGAAGAAAAAATCGGAAGTCTTCGCAAGTCGTACGACTCGCAAGAAGCCGAAGAGATATTAAAAGCGGCTGATTTTGTGGTTGCGCCGACGATCAATCTTTTTCATCAGGAAAATTTGGTTTGGGATAATAAAGTTTTTAGCGAGGAGCGACTAGCGGCAGGAATGGATAGCGCCGCTGACGAGGTTTTACTGGCTACTCCGTTTTTTGGCTTAGAAAAAGGGACAAAAAAAGATGGACAGTGTCTGGTAGCATATGTAAAAGTTTTTGAAACAGGAGTCTTAATATTATTGAAACCAAATAGCAGTATTCAAAAGCAGATTAATAAAATCGAAAATTTTGGTCTGCATGCTAAAGAATTGATAGTTGATAAGATAGATGTGCGGGGGAGTAATCAAACAATAAAACGAATTAAAGTTTCTTTATGATAAAAAAACCGCCCCGTGTTATGCAGGGCGATTTTTTTATTTTACTTTTTTTTGTTTAGACTAGGGCAACTGAAACTACTTTATCACCGTCTTCTTTAAACCTCATAATCCTTACGCCCTGGGTGGCGCGACCGATAATCGGTACTGATTTGAGCGGCAGGCGAATTACTTGACCTTTTTCCGAGACGACAACAACATCACCGGTGGAAGTTTCGGGTAGAGCCTTGAGGTCGATAATCTCTCCAATGACTATTTTTCCGGTCTTAGGAGTGATTTTGGCGGTTTTGATACCTGAGCCGCCGCGACCCTGGACTTTGTAGTTGGATAGTTTACTGCGCTTACCAAAACCGTGTTCCATAATCACCATTAATTCGGCGTCGGTTGTTTTGCCGCTGACAACATCCATGCCGACTATCTCATCATTACCTTTGAGGCGCATGCCGCGGACTCCGGCAGCGCCGCGACCCATAGCGCGAATAGTGTTTTCTTTGAAACGAATTGCTTGGCCGCCAGATGACATCAATATTATTTCGTCTTTACCAGAAGAATATTTGACCCAGCGCAGTTCGTCGTCACCTTTGAGTCGGACGGCAATCAGACCGTTGCGGCGGACGTTTTCAAAAGCAGTGATTTCTACTTTTTTGATCACGCCGTGTTTGGTAACCATTACCAGATATTTTTGATCAGAAAGTTCTTTGAGGGAAAGTGCGGTAGTGATTTTTTCATTACTGGTTAGCTGTAAAAAATTAACAATCGATTGTCCTTTGGCAGTGCGGGAAGCAGCCGGGATGTCATAGGCTTTGAGTTGGAATACTTTGCCGCTGTTGGTAAAAAACATCAGGTCGGAATGAGTAGAGGTGGAGAAGAATTGATCGACGGTATCCTCTTCTTTGGTAGTTAGACCAAGTACTCCTTTACCGCCGCGAGACTGGGTGCGAAAATTTTCCGGAGAAAGGCGTTTGATATAGCCGTCTTTAGTGATGGTAACAATCGTCGCTTCGTCTGGAACCAGGTCTTCCATGGTAAATTTATCCGGTGCGGAGTTAACAATTTTGGTTCGGCGTTCGTCGCCATATTTATCCCTGATTTCTTTTAATTCGCCCTTGATAATACCTAGAATTCTTTTTGGTGAGTTGAGTATCTCGGTCAATTCTTTGATCAGCTGGCGTTTTTCTTTGAGTTCGGTTTCAATTTTTAGCTGTTCAAGGTTTGCCAGATTTTGCAGTCGCATTTCCAGAATGGCGACCGCTTGGCGTTCGGACAGTTTGAACTTGCTCATCAAATTAGTTTTGGCAACATCTTTGTCTTTTGACGATTTGATAACTTTAATCACCGCATCGATTTTGTTTAGGGCAATCATCAAACCTTCCAAAATATGGGCACGGTCTTTGGCTTTGTCCAGATCGTATTGCGTACGTCTGGCGATTACTTCTTGACGGTGCTTTATATATTCTTCCAAAATCATTTTTAAATTCAAAACTCGCGGCTGTATACCGTCGACTAGAGCAAGCATGTTTACGTGAAAACTTTCTTGTAGTTGTGTGTGTTTGTATAACTGATTGAGGACTTTTTTCGGATAAGAATCTTTTTTTAGTTCAATAACAATGCGAATACCTTCTTTCGAAGATTCATCCCGCAGATCTTTTATAGCGTCGATCTTTTTTTCACGGACCAAATCGGCGATTTTTTCCATCAGGGTTGCTTTATTCACCTGATAAGGAATTTCGGTGATAATAATTTTGAAAGTACCTCTTTCTTCAACTATTTCACTTTTGGCGCGCATTATGATACCGCCTTTTCCGGTGCCATAGGCGGATTTAATTTCTTCAATATTAAAAATCGTTCCGCCGGTAGGGAAATCCGGACCTTTGATATATTGCATTAATTCTTCGACAGTGATTTTGGGATTGTCGATTACAGCAACAGTGCCGTCGCATAGTTCGGTCAGATTGTGTGGCGGGATACTGGTAGCCATACCAACGGCAATGCCCATACCGCCGTTGAGCAGTAGATTCGGCAGTTTGGCCGGGAGTACGGTCGGTTCTTTTTTTGATCCGTCGTAGTTGGGAACGAAATTAACAGTATTTTTTTCTATATCCAGTAGTAGTTCTTCGGAAACAGAAGCAAGCTTGGCCTCGGTATAACGCATGGCCGCCGCTGGATCGCCGTCTACCGAACCAAAGTTGCCCTGACCGGATATTAACTGATAGCGCATGTTAAAATCTTGTGCCAAGCGAACCATGGAGTCATATACCGCGGCATCACCATGCGGATGGTAATTACCGAGAACTTCTCCGACCACGGTTGCTGATTTGCGGAATTTGGCAGAGTGACGCAGACCCAGCGTCCACATGGCATAAAGAATCCTGCGATGGACTGGTTTCATGCCGTCACGAACATCCGGCAAAGCGCGTGAAACTATAACCGACATGGCGTAATCCAGATAACATTGCTTCATTTCATCTACTAGCGGTTGCAGCATTAATTTGCCTTCGTTAGTCGATTCGGTTTTTATCGGCAATGTTTGCGGTTTTGCGTTTTTTGGTTGTTCTTCCGGCATTTTATCTTTTGGAGAACCAATCGGTTTTCTCTTGGAAAGTTTTTTCATAATTAGTGGCTAGGAGCTAGTGGCTTGACAGCTAGTGGTTGTACTAGCCTTGGGCATGACCAGCTTATTCTATGATAACTATTTAATAAATTTGAAAGTCGACGCCATTTGTTCCGTGGTTGCGCCTGATCCCGAAATAGCAATATCGTTTTTGCCTTCCGGTAAGGCGGCGATCACCGTGTTGGTATTTGCGTCGGTATATAGTCGGGCTTCAGTATTGTCTAAAAAGAAAATTTTTATTTTATCATCGGCGACTTTTGGTCTGGCGATTTCCGGAGCGATAATAATAGTCGCCATTTCTTTTCCATTCTCGCTAAAAGTGATTTTTCCTTCTCGTGTTTCCTGCTGCCATGTCGCCGGATACTTTATCGAAAAATTATAGTCAAAATTACTGTAGGTTATCCAGTTGTTTATCATCTCTTTATTCAGGCTGTCTTTAAGCCTTTCTATCTCGGTCTGGTTAAGATTGGCGGCTTTTTCTTGGACATCCAGAGAATTTTTTATTTTAGCCAGATTTTTTTTGATACTGGCAAAAGAATCATCGATTTCGCCTTTGAGCAGCTCCCATTGTTTTTCTTTAGCCAATTCTTCATCGGTGATTTCCCGCTGGTTAAAGCTAAACTTGAGCGACCAGATCCAGCCACAAAATATGATAATCATCAAAATTACTATAATTAAAGTCATGATAGCTTTTTTCTTGCTGTCGTGTTCAGCCGGTTCGACTGGAAAAACGCTTATCTTATGTTCTGATTTTTGACGAGCTTTTTTGTTTTTATGCTCGGGCATATTTTTTGTTTTTTTTAAGAAACATTAAGAAGTACTACCTGAGTATCTTCATTAATAAGGTCTTTTTTGTTTATTTTTAGTTTGTCGATATTATCTTGTTTTTTAGTGCCTAGTTCTTTAAGAAAAACTTCTACTCCGTCCAGCTCTGCTCTGACTCCGGGATATTTAAAATGCATCGGCAAAACCAGCCTTGGCTCTATTTGTGATACCACCTCGCTTGCCTGTTTGGCATCAAGAGTATATTTACCACCGACAGGAATCATTAAAACATCTACTCCTTCGAGCAACTCCAGCTGTTCGTCGGTCAAAGTGTGTCCCAAATCACCAAGATGGGCGATAGACAATCCTTCAGCGTCGATACGAAAACAGGTGTTAGTTCCGCGTTCTATTCCCTTAGTATCATCGTGAAAAGTGGGGACGCCATAGACAACTATTTTTTTCACCTCATATTCGCCGGCGCCTTTGATAACAAACGGTTCGCTTTTGATAGCGGCTATATTGTTGTGGTCGGTGTGATCGTGAGTAACTAAAACAACATCTGCTTTACAAGATGACATTTTGATTCCCAGGGAATCTTCGAAAGGGTCGATAACTAGGGTAACGGTGTCGTTATCGCCTTTAGTTTCGATTTTGAAACAAGAGTGTCCTAGCCACGAAATTTGCATAAAAATAAGACAAAAATAGTTAAATAACGTTTTCATTTTAGCATGAAAAAAATAATTTTAAAAGGGGTGATCACAGGGGTTGGGAGTCGGGAATTGTATAAATTACTGTTAATTTAGGTCTGTTCGCAAGATGGTTTTAAGTACGTTGGTTGTTCGTCACAGCCATCACCTGCTAATTACCAACATCTATTGACAATTTTTTATTTTTATATTAAGCTATTACATTAATGTTTTGGTTTGTTCATTAACATAAACATAAAAACGTTTTAATTTGAAATTGAAATAATAATGAGGAGGGATACTATGTGGAAGCGTTTTCGTCGGTGGTTGCGTTCGTTCCTTGGTGGGGCGATTGAGTCCTTGGAGGATCCGGAAAAAATTCTTCGCCAAAACCTTCGGGAGCTGCGTGAGCAAGTCCCGAAAATGAACGAAGGCATTGCGATGATGGTTGCGAATGCGACCATCATTCAAAGTCGACTTGACGCTCGACGGGAAAAAATCGAGCAGCTTAAGTCGCGAATCAAGGCATCATTGCAGGTCGGTCGCCGTGATATGGCGCTCGGCTACGCGACTACATTGGAGCAAGAGAACGGTGACTGTGCCAGCGATGAGGCACAGCTGCGAGTTGCGCTGGAAGCCAAAGACAGGGCGATGAGGGTTAAGGATGTCTTCATGGCCGAAATGTCTCGCCGCATCGAAAAAGTGCAGCAGGCGTTGGCGCTGCATAAGCAAAACCAATGGCAGGCGAGAGTCGCCGGCGCCATGGAACAATTTCAGGTTGGAGGGATCGATGCCACTCACGATGAAATGATCGAAAGAATCGATCGCGAGGCGGCGCTTTCCCAAGCCAAAATGGAAATGGCTCTGGATAATATTGATATCCAGGGTCTCGAAATTGAAAAAGAGGCCCAGAAAATACAGGCCAACGAACTGCTCAAGCAGTTCGAGGTCGAGCTGGGTCTTGTGTCTCCCACGACCGTTGCTTCGGCGACGGAAAAGACCGTGGGTCCTATCGCCGGCGAGGAAACGCTGGCTGAAATCGAAAAGACCGTGGGTCCGAAGACCCCGGTCGTGACTTAACCATTCAACAAAGCCCCTGGTAGAAATGCCGGGGGTTTTAAAATCGGGTAAAGGTAGTTAGTAGATGGTAGCTAGGGACTCCCCATCTACCATCTACCAACTACCATGCTTGACTTATTTCCCGGCATCGATTATACTGGCTTTACCTTAAAAATTAATTAACTAACCCTTAGCTAGGTACTAAGGACTTGTCTTGACCGCTTTTATTTACAAGGTCAAACAGGTTAAAATAAACACTTTCACCTAGCAGGTGAATTTTTTATTTATGTCACCAAAATTAAAAAAGAATATTAAAGACGAAGCCAAAGTTTCTGATTTGGCTAAAATACTTGCCGCTGACGAAAACTATTTGAAGTTGCCGGTAATAGGAGAAACCGTAAAAGGTAAGGTTTTAAGTGTTTCCAGTAAAGAAGTCAGATTGGATGTCGAAGGTTATGGCACCGGCGTTGCGCGTGGTCCGGAGCTTTATTTGGAATCAGACGATTATTCGGGTTTAAAGTTAGGCGATGAAGTCGAGGCAACCGTGATAGATCTTGATAATGAAAATGGCGAATTGGAATTATCTTTCCGTTTTGCCGGCAGACAAAAAGTTTGGGACGCGCTGGAAAGTTTAATGACCGAAGGTAAGATAGTTCAGGCTGAAATTATTGATGCTAATCGCGGCGGTTTGATGATCCGGGTAAACAAAGTCCCGGGATTTTTGCCGGTATCACAGCTCAGTCCGGAACATTATCCTCGAGTTCCTGGCGGCGATAAAGCTAAAATTTTGGAAAAACTCAAAAGTTACGTCAAGATGAAATTTAACGTCAAAGTGATTACTGCTGACGAACGTGATGAAAAATTGATTGTTTCGGAAAAAGCCGCTTGGGAAGAACAGCAGCATAGCACTCTGGCCAAATATCAGGTCGGCGACATGGTGGAAGGAAAGGTTACCGCCGTTACTGACTTTGGTGCTTTTGTCGAATTTGGCGAAAAGCTGGAGGGCTTAATCCATATTTCCGAGTTAGCCTGGCAGAGAATCGATGATCCGAAAGATTTCATCAAACCCGGTGAAACTGTCAAAGCTAAAATTATCAATATCGAAGGTTCAAAAATATTTTTATCAACCAAATCTTTAATGGACGATCCATGGAAGAATGTCGGTAAAAAATATCAAATCGGTCAAAGAGTAAAGGGTAAGGTACTCAAGATTAATCCGTTTGGATTATTCGTTGAACTTGATCCGGATATTCATGGTCTGGCTCACATTTCCGAACTTTCCAATAAACCGATCGAAGATATTTCTCAGATCGCCAAGGCTAATGATACTATCGAGTTTACCATCGTATCGATAGAGCCGGAAAATCACCGCTTAGGTCTTAGTCTGAAGCCTCCGGCAGAGAATGAAAAGAAAGAAGAAAAAAAGGAAGCCAAGCCAAAGGCAAAGAAAGTCAAAGCAGATAAGGAAGAAAAGAAAGAAGTAGCTGAGGAGAAAGTCGAAGAAAAAAAAGAAGAATAATCTCTATAGAATATAGAATAAAATCCCCGTCAAAAGCGGGGATTTTAAGTATGCAGGAGTGAGTATGCGGTATATGGGAAATTAGTCCTACCCCGCATACCGCATACTCTATCCCTATACCTTGTTTTTTTGACTAAACCGTACTATAATCAGATTAATTCTTAAATATTAGAAACAACAAAATATTATGAAAAATAACCTTACGCGCAGTATAATTATCTTTTTTGTCGTTTTTTTGATTATCGCCGCGATACTTAGTTTGGGAGAAAATCCTTTACAGAAAAAAGTCGAAACCATCGGACTGGAAAAAGTAGTGGAGCAAATCAATCAAGAGCAGGTTAGTAAAATAATAGTCAAGGGTGACAAATTGGAAATAGTTCTTTCCGACGGTACTAAGGAAGAAGTAAAAAAAGAACCAGAAGATTCCTTTTCCACAATGCTTAAAAACTACGGCGTCACTTCAGAAAAAATGCAAAAGTTTTCCCTGGAAATACAGGACGATACCGGTGCTACTTTTTGGCTCAACACTATCTTACCTTTCGTTATCCCGTTAATTTTGTTTATTGGACTGATTTGGTTTATGATGCGCCAAGTGCGCGGTGCCAACAATCAGGCGATGTCTTTTGGTCAGAGTAAAGCTCGAGAGGAGGGTAAAAATAAAAAAGAACGAGTTACTTTTGAAGATGTCGCTGGCGTCAAAGAAGCGAAAGAAGAACTAAAAGAGGTGGTTGAATTTTTACTTTCTCCGCGTAAGTTTTTAGCTCTCGGTGCCAAAATTCCCAAGGGCGTTTTGTTAATGGGCGCTCCCGGTACCGGCAAGACCATGCTTGCTAAAGCCGTAGCCGGAGAGGCGCGCGTACCATTTTTTTCTATTTCCGGTTCGGAATTTGTAGAAATGTTTGTCGGTGTCGGCGCTAGCCGTGTTCGCGACCTTTTTCGTAAGGCTAAAAAAGCCGCGCCGTGCATTATTTTTATTGACGAAATCGACGCTGTCGGTCGTCAACGCGGAGCGGGACTGGGCGGTTCACATGATGAACGCGAACAGACATTAAACCAGATATTGGTGGAAATGGACGGCTTTGATTCTTCGACTAATGTTATAGTTATGGCGGCAACTAACAGACCGGACGTGCTTGATCCGGCGTTGCTTCGTCCTGGTCGTTTTGATCGTCGTGTTATTTTGGATTTGCCTGATATTAATGATCGTGAGGCGATACTTAAGATTCATGCTCGTAACAAAGTTTTAGATAAAGAAGTCGATCTGCGCCGCGTAGCGGAACGAACCCCTGGTTTTTCCGGTGCCGATCTGGCTAATGTTCTTAACGAAGGCGCGATACTTGCCGCTCGCCGTAATCAAAAAAAGGTTAATCAAATAGATGTTTTGGAAAGTATCGAAAAAGTTTTACTCGGACCGGAACGTAAAAGTCATATTTTGTCTCCCAAGGAAAAAGAAATTACCGCTTTTCATGAAGCCGGGCATGCATTACTTGCTCATATTTTGCCAAACTCCGATTCGGTGCACAAAGTATCTATTATTTCCCGTGGTCGGGCTGCCGGATATACTTTGAAGTTACCAACAGAGGATCACAAATTACAAAGCAAGGCCGGTTTTTTGGACGAAATCGCCGTGTTACTTGCTGGTCATGAGGCAGAAAAAGAAATATTCGGTGACGTTACCACTGGCGCCAGCAATGATTTGCAGCGTGCTACCGAGATTGCCAAAAATCTAGTAATGCTTTACGGCATGAGTGACAAATTAGTGCCGCGAACTTTTGGTAGTCGTGACGAGATGATATTTTTGGGACGTGAAATCCATGAGCAGCGGGATTATAGCGAGAAAGCAGCGGAAATCATTGATGCGGAAATCGATAAAGTAATCGCCGAAAACGTTGTCCGTGTCCGCGAGGTGCTAAAAAAACAAAGAAAGTATCTTGACGAGATTGCCAAAAGATTAATAGAAAAAGAGACACTGGAAAAAGAAGAGTTTGAAAGCATATTTCAAGCTTGAGAAAAGTATTGTATAATAGAGAAGGAATAATAACCTATTAAGTTATATCTTTATCTTTTTGCCGGCGGCGGGAAAAATTTTACCGCAGCCGCGGAATAGGAGGACAATATGATGCTTTATCGAGATGTTTTAAAAAGAGCCTGGTATGTTACTTGGCGCAACAAAGCCCTGTGGCTTTTTGGCTTTTTAGCTTTATTTTGGGGAATCGGCGGAGTTTACGAGGTAGTAGCTCAGGGTTTTCGTCTTGCTTCTCGTCACGATTTTTACTTCATTAAACTCTGGAATGCCGTTGCCAGCGCCGGCGTTAGTTTTGGTAGTCTAAAAACATTGTTTTTGTCTACGCCGCTTTATGGTCTTCTTCTTGTCGGGATATTTGTTGTTTTTGTTTTGCTATTACTGTTTTTTTACTGGATATTTACTTGTAGTCAGATAACCGTGATTAAACAAGTCGCCGATATTGATAGTAATGCCCGCAGCAATGCTTTTTCTTCTTTTTATAAATCTCGCCAATATTTTTGGCCGGTGCTGGGCATTAACCTGATTAACAAGATTGTCACTTTCGTTTTACTGGTGATTTTTACTTACGGTATCATGGCGCTAGTCGTAACAGAAGCGCTCTTTGTTTCGCAGGTTTTTTATCTGCTATCTTTTATTTTATTTGTTGTTGTTATTTTGGTTTTATCATTTTTAGTGGTTTACGGCACTATCTATATTAGTGTTTATAACAAACCGTTTATCGCAGCGATCCAGTCGGCCTGGAAATTGTTTATCAATAACTGGTTGGTTTCTCTGGAGGTTGCCGCAATTTTGTTTGTGATTACTGTTTTAGTGGCAATAGCAACCGGTGTTTTGGTTACGATTTTAAGCGGCATTTTGTATTTTGTGTCAATAATTGTTTTGTTTATTAATCTGCCGATTCTTTACTTTGTTTCTTTTGCCATTTTGATGGTTATTTTCGTAATAATGGTTTTTATTATCGCCGCTGTTTTATCTACTTTTCAGCTGGCGGTTTGGGTTGAACTTTTTGATCATCTTGAGAGTAACCGTATCACCAGTAAGTTGCAAAGAATAGCCTCAGCTAAGTTGGGCGTTAAATAACTATATAAAATTTTTTTAAAAAAGACCCGCGGATAAACGGGTCTTTTTAAATCGCCTGGCATTTGCTATAATAAACAAAGATTTTATGGCAAACGATGAATCAAAAAATTCAAAATCACCGCGCGTTGGATTGCAAATTTCTACTAATGAAGTACAGGATAAGTTCGACGCCAAAATGGCAGAAATCAAATTGGCGGAAAAGGAACAAGAAACGGCAAAAAAAGCCGCCGCTTCCGGTTTTCCTTATATGGATATTTCTAGATTAGCGATATTGCCAGAGGCGATTTCGGTAATAGGTGAGGACGAGGCTGTCACTGCGCGAGTCCTGTGTTTTGATAAAAAAGACGATAATGTTTACTTTGCCGCCGTTGATCCGATGTCAGCAGCGACTCAGGATTTAGTGCGTAAATATACTAGTCAGGATTATAAGATAACTTTATACATGGTTTCACAGCATAGCTTTGAGAAGGCTTTATATTTTTATAAAACGGTGCCAAAGTTTCGCGAAGTAAAGCTGGGAGTTAGTATCGGAGAAAAAGACCTAGAGAGGTTTCGGGGGCAGTTTACTGATTTTGAAGACTTGGCAAATAAAATTCGAAAAGTAACAACAACTGATCTGGTAATTTTTATTATTGCCGCGGCGATTGATGGTCGTGCTTCCGATATTCATATTGAAGCCGAAGATGAAGGGATAGTGATACGTTTTCGTATCGATGGTATTTTGCACGAGATTGTAAAATTGCCAAAAGATATTTGGCATAAACTGGATTCGCGTATTAAGCTGTTGGCGCGGATGAAATTAAATGTTGCTGATAAACCACAAGACGGTCGTTTTTCTATTGAATTAACCAAGGAAAAAATCGATGTTCGTGTTTCGGCATTGCCGACAAATTTTGGCGCCAGTATAGTTATGCGTTTACTGATGTCTTCCGCCATATCGATTAATTTTGATGATTTGGGTTTGCGCGGTAAGGCATATGCCGATCTCGACAGGGAAATAAGAAAACCAAACGGCATGATTATTACCACTGGTCCGACCGGTAGCGGTAAAACCACTACGTTGTATGCGGTTTTGAATCGTCTTAACACCCCGGGTAATAAAATTATTACCCTGGAAGATCCTATCGAGTATGAATTAGAGGGTGTTAGTCAAAGTCAGATCGACGTCGCTTCCGACTATAATTTTGTCAAAGGTCTGCGGGCTATCTTGCGCCAGGATCCTAATGTGATTATGGTCGGTGAAATCCGTGATTTGGAAACAGCTGAAACCGCAATCAACGCGGCGCTCACCGGACATTTGGTTATTTCCACTATTCATACCAATTCTGCCGCAGCGACCATTCCACGTTTTATGGCAATGAATGTCAAACCTTTTTTGTTGGCCCCGGCTCTTAACGTTATGATGGGTCAGCGTTTGGTGCGCCGTATTTGCGAACATTGCAAGGTAGAGGCTGAAATAGACAACCGAACAATGTCGGATATTATGAAAATTTTATCGACGCTTAGTCCGGAGTCAGGGGAACATCGCGCGGCAATAAGTTTGGACAAGCTGAAATTTTATAAAGGCGCTGGCTGTAAAGAATGCCAAGGGCTTGGTTATAAGGGACGAATTGGTATTTATGAGATTATGTCGATGACGCAAGAAATAGAGGGGTTGATTTTAAGCGGTCAGGTGTCGGAATATCAAATGCAAGAGATAGCTGTAAAAAATGGAATGGTAACAATGGTTCAAGACGGTCTGTTAAAAGCCCTAGATGGCATTACCTCGGTAGAAGAAATTTTCCGGGTGGCTAAATAATATTGACAATTTTTCTTTTCCGGTGTATTATCAACGATTAAAAACAATATATTCAACAAAAAATATGCTCAAAGGAAAAATCGTCGATAAATATTTTATAAAAACTGGTGGCTTAGCATTAGCCATTTTTTTATTTTCTTTTAATGCCAGCGCCAGTGGTATTACTTTTTCCGGTGACGGGACTTATGACATGTCTGACGGCGATTTGGTGAAACTTAATAGTGGCGTTATTGTCGAGCCGGTTTATTATAGCGACGGCGTCGGTAGTAATCAATTTAACAACGTGAAATTTAGTGTTTATGATAACAGTTTCAGCAAGTTAGGGGAAACTGATTTTACTCGTGTTGGTTGGGATTCCTTGGATTCGAGGATAGCTGACTATAAAATTGAAATCAAAGTCAACTCTTTATCCTGGTCGGCGTTAGACGGTTGGAAATCTAACATTAGTTTTCAAAGCATCTACGATGTTAATTTGGATATCTCTAATTTTAAGCAAGAAGTTTATTATCTTGGCGACAAAACGTTGGGACAGGTAAATGCTAAAGTAACTTTTAACACCAGCCGAGCGGCTAAGACCAAAATTTTGTATTATCAAGGCAGTCTTTATAGTACTCCTAAATCTTTGGAAAGTTCAGGCATGGCGAAGTACCACGAGTTTATCGTTTCCGTAAAAGATAACACGATTTATTATTATAAAGTTTTTGCTATCGACGGTTTTGGTGATGAAGTGGAGTATCCTTATGGTAAAAATGATTGGAAAAGTTTTATGGGTGTGGAAAATGGTTTGCAAAAACCGACTGTTTATATTGGTGATGGCAGCTATAATTTAATTGACGGTGATAAAGTTAAAATGAATAATGGTTTAACCGTCGCCCCGGTTTACCCGGCACAAGACGTTGTTAATTTCGATGTTTATAGAGATGATAGTAAGATTTCCATGATTGGACCGGCTACAGCCGGTTCATCCAATGATTATAGTGTTGATGGTAAAAGGTTTACTATTTATGTTTATACACTTGGCGGCAGCACCAAAAATATGAGATTTGCGAGTGTGGACGGAAGAACTCTGGAAATTTACAATGCTTCCTCTAAAGTCAGTGATATTGGGTCGGGTCGGTTTATTGCCCAGATTAATTGGGAAACCAACACTGCTTCGACCAGTTTAGTAAAATACTGTGAAGCGGCGGTTTGCACCTCGCCACTAGTAGAAAAAAACGACAACCTCACTTCAATGCACGAAATTTTGATTTCACAAGACAAGTTAAAAAGCGCAACTCGTTATTATTTTAAAGTATTTTCTACGGACGGTTTTGGTGATACCCGCGAGCAGCCGATAGGATCCGATTGGTTTTGGTTTGAAACTTCTGGGACTAAAACCGTTCCGGCGGTTACTATTGTTAAGCCTAATACTGAAGATATGACCAAAGAAGAAAAGGAATTAAAGAGTAGACTAAATAAATTAAACTACCAGGCAACGGCTGAAGAAAAAAGTTTTATTTCCAGCGAAATGACTTTAACCTCAAAAATTGATAGCAAACTAACAGAGAAATTGCGCGGCAAGATATTATTACAAGTTGAAGGTGAAGGTCAGGCTTGGTATGTTGACCCTGATACCAGCAAGCGTTATTATCTCAAAAACGGCGAATCGGCTTATACGGCATTGCGCGCTTTTGGTTTAGGTATCACGACCAAGGATCTGGAAAAGATTCCGGTTGGTTGGCGTAATAGTGATGCGAACTATGATTCCGACAACGACAGTCTCAAAGATTATTTGGAAGATGCTATCGGTACTGATAAAAATAACGCTGACTCTGATTATGATGGGTATAATGACGCAAAAGAGCTGACTTATTACTATAATCCGCTCGGTACCAGTAAGCTGACTTTTGATAATAAATTAGTTAATCGTTTAAAAGGAAAAATTTTATTGCAAATTGATCACGGCGGGGAAGCTTGGTATGTTAATCCGGCTGACGGTAAAAGATATTATATGAAAGACGGGAACGCCGCTTATGAATTAATGCGTAATCTGTCCGTTGGTATAAAAAACAGCGATTTACGCAAGGTGAAGGTTGGCAGCTTGGAATAATTGGTTGAATAAAATTTAGATAATAAAAACCCCGTGATTTGCGGGGTTTTTGGTGTAATATTTTAGTTAACAAGAAATATTTAGCGTTCGTATTTTGCCTCTTTGTTTGAAAATTATTTTAATAGTTTTTGTTGGTATGATGGTTTTTATTTTTTCACCCCATTCAATAATAACTAACGTATCTTTGTTTCCGATATATTCTTCCAGTCCGGCATCCAGTATCGCCTGTCCGTCGGTTAAACGATAGCAATCGGCGTGAACCAGTCGTTTGATGGTTCGGTGTTTTTTAACCGGATAGACTTTGAACAAAACAAAGGTCGGACTAGTAATGGTTTTTTTTATATTTAACCCCGCGGCTATTCCTTTGGTTAGAATTGTTTTGCCACTGCCCAAATTTCCCTGCAGCAAAATCGTCTCGCCGCCATTTAGATTTTTGGCGAGAGCTTTGCCGAGATTAAAAGTTTGTTTTTCGGTAGTAGTGGTATAGGACATAATAAATTAGGAGTTGGGATCTAGGAACTGGGATTTGAAATTCTAAATTCTTGTCTCTAGATTCTTGTCTCTCGTCTCTTGTTTTTTTGTCTCTACTTTCCAATTTCCAGATTGGGATCGACGGTAATATTTTTCCAGCCGTCTCTAGGGGGTTTAGCATAAGCGCCGGCTAGGGCAATCATCGCTGCGTTATCGCCACAATAATCAAGGGCTGATAGATCTAGATGAGCGGAAGGAATTTCTTTATCAATTTTTTCTTTTAATGTTTGGCGCAAATTTTTATTAGCTACGACACCGCCACCAACTATAATGGTTTTGGCTTTGTACTCTTTGGCAGCACGAAAGGTTTTGCTGATCAGGACATCGATGATAGCTGATTCTACCGAAGCACAAAAATCGTTTAGCCTTTTGCCTCTCGGTGTGCCGTTTTTTTGGACAAAATAAAGGATACTGGTTTTGAGACCAGAAAAGCTAAAATCGAAATTATCACGGTCAATCATCGGTCGGGGTAGTTTGTAACTTTGCGGATTGCCGTTTTTGGCTAGCTTGGAAATCTCCGGTCCGCCGGGATAGCCGAGGTTTAAAATTTTTGCCGCTTTATCAAAGCATTCACCAGCGGCATCATCAAGCGTTTGACCTATTTTTTTATAGTCACCGATTTTTTTGACAAGTATTATTTCCGTATGTCCGCCGGATGCGATCAGGCCGATGGCAGGAAAGAGAGTGTGCGGCTTCCGGCGCGCGGCAGTCGGTGCGGGACCAAGCAGGCTGGCAAGAAGATGTCCCTCTAGGTGATTGATGCCGACAAGCGGTTTATTGTAAATATAGGCAAGTGATTTGGCGGTCTGGACACCGACCATCAGTGATGTGATTAGTCCGGGACCGCGGGTAACGGCGATACGGTCGATTTTGTCCATTTTAATTTTTGCTTGTACCAAAGATCTGTCTATTACCGGTAAAATATTTTCAACGTGTTTTCGCGCCGCCACCTCCGGCACTACACCGCCAAATTTACGGTGGATAGGTATTTGCGACAAAACAATGCTGCTGCGTATGACAGTATTTCCGTTCTTTGTCTCAATTATTGCTGCCGCTGTTTCATCGCAGGAGCTTTCGATCCCCAAAACAATCATATTTTTAGACAAGAGTTTTTTTTATTAATAAATAAGCCAGCAAGATGCCGATAATATCAGCGATAATATCATAAGAATCAAAGCCGCGTCCAGAGATAAAAAGTTCCTGAATAATTTCACTGGCGACTGCATAAATAATCAAAATCGCCAAAAACCCTTTGACATAACGACGGTAGGCGACCAGACCAAAAAACGACAAGACAAAAAACAATCCACTATGGACAAACTTGTCCAGATAAAGGATTTTTGATTCGCTGGCGGCTAGCGGCCAAAATAGGACGAAAAGGCTGGCAAAAAAAACAAAGGCAAACATTCCGGCACTTTTTCTTTGGATTAGCTCTCTCATATTTTTTGATTGATGTCTCTAAAATAGCAAACACGACGATAAAAATCAATCAGTTATTGACTTTTAGTGTCAGGTATAGTTAAATGTTTTAATCTGAACGTTGAAAAATAGGGGGATGTAATGAAAATAGCCATCAGATGGATTGAGGAAAGGCCTCGAATCTATTCAGTTTTAGGCATGTCAATCGTTTGGATGCTGCTTTACCTGGTGCCAAATCAGATTGATCTCGGTCAGCGGCACACGGTGCCGTTTTTGTTTGGCGAGCAGTACATTCCTTTTATCGGCTGGAGCCTGGTTATCTACCTTTCGGTTTTCGTCCAGATTATGGTCGGTACTTGGTTGGTACTAAAAAAAGATTTTGGGCTCGCAACGCTGGGGGTGGCAGTTATCATAGCGATGCATGCCATAGCTTTTGTTACTTATCCCACGTGCTACCCACGAGCGCCGGTACAGTTCACGCCGACGTGGCTTACCTGGCTGTATGATTTGCTTGTGGTCAGCGACCAGCCAAACAACTGTTTGCCGAGCCTGCACGTTTCCCTGGCTCTTTTTGCTAGCGCGGTATTGTATCGCCGAGAAAAAATTTTGGGTGCATGGTTTCTGGTCTGGGGAATCGCAATTTGTGTTTCCACTTTGACAGTCAAGCAGCACTATCTACTCGACTCGATACTTGGAGCTATCGTTGCCGCCACGATTTATATCGCGGCTTATCATCAGTGGCCGTTTATGGTCAAAAAGTAATAACCTAAAGGAGATACGAAAATGTTTGCAGGTTTGGTCGGTTTTTTGATCGGTTACGGTGTTGGTATGATTATTTCCTCGGAGTTGCGGCGCAAGACCAAGGATTATTTCAATCTGGCGAAGCAGTACATCCCGAAAGACGAGGAGGGAAAGAAAGATGGTGATTAGCCGCGCGGAATTTTTTGCCGGCAGTTGGGTAAAAAAATACAAGAAATTATTTGCCAAACTGTCTAAGCAATCATCCGATCACGCCGCGGTGCTGCGGTTGTTGTGCGTCACGGCTATTCGTGAGCCGGCTAGTTTGGAAGATCTGAATGGGAAGGTTGAATTTGTTGTTAACATTTCCGACCGGCTTATAACAACCTTAGAAGATTTGGAGTGTATGGGGTTTGTGCAAACGATCAGTCGCATGGATGCGAAGCTGTTTGCGGTAGCTGACCCGTTTAATCTATGGGTTCAGTGGAAAGATGACCAGTATGAAAGGGCCGGTATCCAGTTTTTCCTTAACAATCGCGGTAAAAATTGGACGCCGTTCTGGTTTGAAGGCAGTGCTTGGTACGGCGTGGTGGATTCTTGGACGACTTGGAATCAGGTTGTCTCAGCTTACGGCAAGGTCTACTGTTTTCTTGAGACTTTGCTTGCGGCAAATAACCAGCCGCAAAAAGACACTGATCAAATCATTACGTTCGGGTTCGTTTCCGAGTGCAACGGTTCTCTTACTTTAAGCAAATGGGCGAAAAAGGTCGGTAACGACCTTTCGGTTGATTGAACAAACAAAAAATAAAGCGGCATCATTTGGTGCCGCTTTTAAAATTTTTTAGTTTTTACCGATAATCTGCTTTATCTTTCGTTTGTCTATTTCGTAAAATGCCGGCGGATGAAAATCAAGAGCCGCTTTGTCTGGTTGGTTTTGGTATATTTCCGGGTAGCGTTGTAAAAAATAAAAACGCAGCTGGTTTATAGTATAAACACGATCTTCGATATGGCGAGAAAATAAAAGTTTAGCGGCAAAATCTTCCCAGCGCTGTCCGTTACCATTTTTGGCGTATTCTTCTTTTATCACGAAGTCCACTAGTTGATCAAATTTTGGTGATCCTTGATGGAAGGGGGATTTTCTGATTTCTCGTGCCAAACGGTTAATCGAGCCAATAACAGATTGAATCTCCGGCGGATGTTTGACGCCAAGTTCGGTCATGGTTTTTTGATGCAATCTATCTATTTGTTCTATTTTTTTATCAGACACTCCGAAGTTGCGCCAAAGTGATAGGCCGGAAATAACCCTGGCTTCTTCGTCGTAAGTATCAGCGGTTTTGAGAAAAGTAGCGGTTAGTTTGCCCAAGATTGATAAACCGTATTTTGATTCGAACTTGTGTACGACACGTTTTCTGTCTCTTGCTTCTTTTTCGTTTTTTGGGCTGGCAGCCCCCTTCATTTCGTAGAGCACTATAGGCGACGAAGGATAAAAAGATATTTGAAAAAGTTTGTTATCGTCGTTCCACATGCTAAAACAAATCAGACCGATGCCATAGGGACAGTCGTGAGAGTGTATTTTTATTTCGTAGTCATCGATTATTTCTATGGTAGTCGGTTCACCTTGATAAAATTTTTCCGAATTGTCACCAAGTATTTTTTTTGTCAGATCTATTTGGTGTAATATTTTTTCTATTGAGTCGCAAAAGCGAAAAGATGTCGGACCCAGGGCAATATCGGGATTGTCTTGAATTATTTCATAAAGCTGCAAGATGATTTCAGGCGTATATTGTTCCAATCCCAGACGCTGCCATGCCCAAATTCGGCATATTTCCAGATCTTTAATGCTTATTTCCGGGTATTCCCTGCCGAAATCTTCAAGTATTTTTTTTGCTTCTTCGGGATCAGTGTTGGAAATCCATTGTCGGAGCCGTTCTTCCAGCGGTTGTTTTTCACCGGCGGGGATTTCGGTCTTAAATTTTTCCGCAATATTCATAAAAAGTTTAACTTTTTTGTACCATTTATTTTTTGTTATCAGTGTAAATATTTTTAACTAACTTTCTGTTTATATTTGATGGTATTATGCCAGAAAAAACATTTTTGAGCAATTTTTTTAAAAGTAAAAACAAAAAACAGGGCTGCGCGCACCCTGATTTTGTTATTGCAATTTAAATATCAAATTGAAATAAGTAGTTGAAAGTTATTGTCTTTCAAGAGGTCTGGCTTCATTGACTTTGACCTTGCGACCGTCAATTTCCTGACCATCAAACATTTCGATCGCCTTGGCAGCTCCAGCTTCGTCTTTCATAGTGACGAAACCAAAACCTTTTGAGCGACCAGAAAATTTATCAGTGATAATTCTTACGGATTCGACTTCGCCAGCTGCGGAAAAAGCAGCTTTGACGGACTCTTCGGTAGAACTATAGGACAAACCGCCGACGTATAAATTTTTACCCATTGATGTTTTGTAAGTTACTTAGCATTCTCTTTTGCTTCCGACTTTTCACACCCTGCATAAAAATTATATCCGCGCACGAATGTCCAAATACAAAGGGAACGAAGCTTATTTGAGAAATCGAGGTAATTATGGCAGAGTGCGATGAAAATGTCAATGGTAGGATAATGGCTTTATTCCCACCGTGCCCCTGGGCGGGGCAGGCCGCTTCTTTCTTTTAGAAAGAAAGAAGCCAAAGAAACTTTTGGCGGCAAATTCGCTAGTGCACATTGCACTGATATCTGCCTCTCCTTGACGCTCAGTTGCCGCCTTTGGTAGGGAATAACGATTATTCTACTTTGAATAAAATTAACATTTTGCTGGCTTATGCCAGCCAAGGCTTTAACCTCATTTCAAAAATATTAAATTGTTAAAACTGCGGGGGTTTGGGAGCGGAAGCTGCGCCAAAGCCGAAGCCCCGAGAGTCGAGCCCCGCCTTGGCG
>JBAZFH010000004.1 GCA_041653535.1 Patescibacteria group bacterium | reverse complement strand
AACGAAAAGATATATTTTTCCTGGATAAAGATTTTAATAATATCCGTACGGTTACTAATTCGCAACTATCTGAGTTGAGTTTGGGGCAAAATATAAAACTTAGACCGGGAACTTACTTAATGAAACTTATTAGCGATCCAAAAGTTTATGCGGTTGAGCCAGCCGGTGTTATTAAGCATATAAGTAGTCCCGCTCAAGCGGAGTTGTTATTTGGAACCGATTGGAAGGGGCGGGTGATAGATTTGCCTGATTCGCTTTACCAGGATTATAAAGACGGCGGAGTGTTAAAAGATAATCGTCATCCTACCGGTATGGTTTTTCGTTACCAAGGAGAACCGGACGATTACTATTTATTAACTAATGGTTATAGCCGTAAGTTTGTTTCGCTTGTTTCTTGGGATGGTTATCATTTCAATAAAAACTTCATTAGCGATGTTGCTTATCAAAACGTGTTGTATCCAGCCGGAGCAGATATTGACGTTTACAAGGTGGCATTAGCTGACACAGCTCAGACTTTGATCGTCGATGAAGCTGATGATTTAATAAATTACCGTAAAAATGAAGAAGAAGGCGTATATACTAATTCGGGATTAAAAGGAGATTATTATACTGGTAGTGATTTCAAAACCAAAGAGTTTACCAGAACCGATAAAAATATAAATTTTTCTTGGGGCAGCGGTAATCCCGATGATCAGTATCTTAATGATGATTATTTTTCGGTGAGATGGACCGGACAGATTAATATTCCCGAAGAAAAAAATTATACTTTTTATACTTGCTCCGATGATGGCTCGCGTTTGTATATAGACGGTACGCAGGTGGTGGATAATTGGTCTAGTCATCGCGTAACCTGTAAGAGTGGGCAGATAACGCTTACTCGCGGTCGGCATGATATCAAGGTAGAATATTACGAAAAAAACGGTGGTGCTTACATGAAACTGTCTTGGGGCGACGAAAGCACTACTATTCCTACGGAAGTATTGTTTCGTCAATAAAATATGATTTTGATTATCAATACAACGGTTAGCGATCGTTTAATGGTTGGTCTGGCAAAAAGAAGAAAAATAATTGATCGACAAGGACTGGTGGTTGGTCGGTCGCAGGCGGAAAAACTGCTATTTTTAGTTGATCGGGTTTTGAAAAAAAATAAAATAAAATTTAAAGATTTAAAAGGCGTAATTGTTGTTACCGGTCCGGGTGGTTTTTCCTCAGTTCGTTTAGGTGTGATATTGGCAAATACCATGGGGTATGCCTTAGATATACCAGTCATTGGTTTGAGATATTCCAAAAAATATTCTAGTTTGGAAGAATTGGTTGCTGACGGTATAGAGATTTTAAAAGATAAAAGTAGTTTTAGCATGGTTCATCCGTTTTATAACCAAAAACCGAATATTACTACAGCTAAAAAAAAGTAAAAATATGACGGAAAAAGTTTTTGTTCCCAGCTTTATCGCCAAAATGGTTAAAGTTTTTAAAGTTGAAAACTCGTTAGAGACTGCTGTTGCCGAAGATGATTCAAAGATTAGGGTTAATCAAGCAATTGGTCGGGTGTCTTTGATTTATGAAAAATTACGCAACGTTGTTGATTATAATGACGAGCATTTAATCCGCAAAAACGCGATATTTCGCATAATGAAAAGATTAATTTCTATCGAAGGACGAGTTGATGGGCTGGGTTTGCACCTGATTCAAGATTTGATCCGTATTAATCATTTGCCAAATAATACTATTTTGGAAAGTAGCGCTCATGGACTGGACAGACTTTTGGAAAAATATTTGACGATAGAAAAATTTATAGATAAATATTACAAAGGTCGTTTCGCGCGGCGGTTGTTTATTTGGTTTTTGCAGATTGCAGCATGTGAAGTAGAAGATTATTTGTTTGATTTTCGGGAAAGACAGGCTTCGATTATTGCGATGACAAAGGTTCTGAAGCGCGATATCGAACTGCCTTCGGGAGTCAACGAAAAGAACCAAGATATACTTTTCAATCTTACTGCACTAAAGAGTTTTTTCAAATCCGACGAAGGTATTTTGCATTATTATTTATTATCTCAATTCTATCCAAATTTTTTTGGCAGCGATCCGAACTTGCAAGACGTTGAACGGCTGGTGCAAAATTGGAACGTAGAGCAATCGCGGATGGAAAAATATTTATCCCATCCATTGCGTAACAAGCTAAACAAGATCGGTCGTCGTTATGCAGTATATTTTTTGATTTTACGAGAAGTATTGGCAAAAAATAGGGATCGGATAGAAGATATTGTTACCCATCCTAGGGTTTTAACCGAAGAAGTTGCCACTGTTTGTAGTCAGCGTTACAAGGAGATTCGGATAAAAGTCGTCCGTTCGGTTGTTCGTAGTGTGATTTATATTTTTATCACTAAAATGGTTTTGGCAATGTTGCTGGAAATACCTTTTGAATATTTTTTGCAGCAGGGTCTTAATTACAGCTCGATTTTAATCAACGTTTTATTTCCGCCGGTGTTGATGCTGGCAATCAGTTTATTAATTCGTTTGCCTAAACAAAAAAATACGGAAAAAATTATTCATGAAATCAAGGATATTGTTTATCAGAAAGAGGGGACGGAACAAAAAAAATATCATATTCGGCACGGCTTGGGTCGCGGAACGATAACCAGATTTTTTTTCAATATCATTTACCTTATTACATACGGCATTACTTTTGGTGTGGTGATTTGGTTCTTGAATAAAATTCATTTCAATATTCTTTCCGGTGGAATCTTTATTTTCTTTCTTTGTATTGTCAGTTTTTTTGCCATCAATATTCGTTTGCGCGCTCGTGAATTGATAGTTTTGGACAACCGCGAAGGATTTATCAATCTTTTGTTTGATTTTTTTTCTTTACCAATAGTACGGCTGGGAAGGTGGCTTTCGGTTAAACTGTCTAAAATAAACGTTTTTGTTTTTATCATGGATTTTATTATTGAAGCGCCGTTAAAGATTATTTTAGAGGTATTGGAGGACTGGTTTTCTTTTATGAGAGAAAAGAAAGAAGAAATATATTAGCAGTCGTCAATTGTTGGTTATTATGTCTTTAATTTAAAAAAAGTATGAAAAGAGAATTACCGTTACAGCAGGCAATGGAAATGGTAAGTCTGGGTCACGTGTATTTGAAAGTTAGTGATAAGAACGTCGATACTTTGGTGCGAGAAGCTATTGACAGGGGTATTTTGTTGGAAAGCTCAAAATGGATTATTGGGCAAGGATTACGCCATTCCGACAACGTACCAGAAGGAGAATACTATTTAGCAGAATATAAAGGAGCAGTATACCGCATTACAGATTTAAACGTGATACCAAATTTTGAGCAGCAAGCGACAGCTCCTACTATCCAAGAAATTCTTTCTTTTATGCTATACGGAAGAAATACCGATATGGAAATTCCTGAAATGATAAAAAATAATAATATTTACAAAATGCTTTCCAGGGGACAATAATTAAATGGTTGTAATATCGCGTGTGTAGTAAGAGCGAATATTGTTTATATATAAAGCTGTTTCTTTGCCAGGAAGCGGTTTTTTTGTTTAATTAACCTATTTTTTAGTGGTCACGGTCGTTAATTTTTAATAGTTATAACTTGTGGATAAATCTTAGTGGTTGAAAAAATATTATAAGTGGTGTATAATGGAAATAAGTGGTGAATTGTGGATAAAGGTGGGGATATATAAATAAAACAGAGGATAACTAAAATATTATGTTTATTGGTGAGTATGCTCACAATATTGATGAAAAAGGCAGGCTGGCTATTCCTGTTAAGTTTCGCAAGGACTTGGCTAAAGCAGTGGTTACTAAGGGGCTGGACGGTTGTTTGGTTATTTACCCAGCTAAAGAATGGGATAAACTTGCTGATAAGCTTTCCGCCATGCCAATATCACAGGCCAATAGCCGAGCTTTTTCACGCCTGATGCTTGCCGGCGCAATGGATGTTTTGGTAGACGGTCAGGGCAGAATAGTTCTTCCAGAATATTTGCGTAAGTTTGCCGGATTGGATAAAAAGGTAATTGTTGCCGGTCTTTATAATCGTGTTGAGCTTTGGGATGAACAGCTTTGGGCTAAATATCGTTCTGGAGTGGAAAAAGAAAGTGGCAATATCGCCGAGAAATTAGGAGAATTGGGAGTCTAAAAAAACAGAAATTAGAAATTTGGAAATTAAGAAATTGGTTGAATTTAATTCGTATGTCCAATATTCATGTCCCGGTTCTTTTAAAGGAGGTGATTGAATATCTCGACCCTCAACCGGGGCAGATATTTATTGACTGTACTTTGGGCGGCGGCGGTTATACGGTAAAAATTGCCGAAAAGGTTTTGCCCGGTGGAAAAGTAGTGGCTATTGATCTAGATCAAAGAGCGATAGATGGTTTTGCCGGAAAAAATGACAATATTATTTTGGTTCATGATAATTTCAAAAATATAACTAATATTTGCCATGAAAGGGGAATTGATAAAATCAATGGTGTGGTCTTGGATCTGGGTTTATCATCTAATCAACTCGCGGACAGGGGTAGGGGATTTTCTTTCGAAGATCAAGGATTTCTGGACATGAGATTTGATGAGAGTGAAGGTTCATTAACTGTGTTTGAGATAATTAATCAATATCCTGTAGAAAGATTAAAAAATATTTTTTCGCAATTAGGAGAAGAGAGGCTAGCCGGACCAATCTCCGAGATAATTCACGAGATACGGCAAAAAGCCAAAATCAAAAATCCTAAACAGTTGGCAGAAATAATCTCTACAGTCTATCGTCGGTTTTACCGAAAACCAAGTGAAATTAATCCAGCAACAAAAATTTTTCAGGCTTTAAGGATCTTTGTCAATCAAGAATTGGAGAATCTACAGCAGGTGTTGCCGGCAGCAATCGATTTATTGGAGTCCGGTGGTCGCATCGCCGTAGTTAGTTTTCATTCGTTGGAGGATAGAATAGTAAAAGATTATTTTCGTCAAGAAAGTAAAGACTGTCTTTGTCCAGCTGATTTTCCAGTTTGTCGTTGCGATCATCGTGCAAAAATAAAGATTCTCACCAAAAAACCGATTGTAGCAAAAAACGATGAAGTAGGTTTTAATCCCAGATCGCGATCCGCCAAATTGCGCGTGGCGGAAAAAATATAGACTTGATTTTATGCGAATTTTTTACCGCCGTGGGTGAAAGTTCGCATAAAATTGGGCCTAAATATGACATCGAGAATACAAAACAAAAATACAAAACAAAAAGAAAGAAGAAATTTTTCCTTAAACATCAAGGTTTTTAATATCTTTTTTATCTGCCTAATAGTATTGGGTGGTTTTTTATACCTGACACAAGTCAACTCTTCGGCGGTCAAAGGTTATATTTTACGCGATCTTGAAATAAAACTGGAAGATGCCAAATCAAGCAATCGCAGTTTGAGTTTGCAAGTGCAGGAATTGCAATCCATTAATGGTTTAACTAAAAAAATTGAAACCATGGGCATGGTGCCGACAACCGATGTTGCGTATCTACAAATGCCAGGTAACGATGTGGCGATGGCAAAATAAGAGATAAAATATGGGAGCGTGTTAAAGCTCTTTTTTTGTTTGGCAATATTTTTAACCCCTTTACAAAATAATAGTTTATGTTAAAATTTATTATTAGTTCTTTGAATCATAAAATAAGGTATTTTATCGTAATTGTGTCGAAAAAAACATAACCGCAAAATAGTTTTTGCAAGGGAAGGGGGGGTGAGGAGATGAGTAAAAGGCGTATTTTCGAAATGACAAAAAAACAAAAAGGCGGAATAAAACCATGAACGAAAATTTGGCTATAAGCAGTCAAAAACAACAAAATATTCAGGAGTTGTTACGAGGAATCGCTAAGCACGCTGCCGAATTGGTATTGATTGTATTGAATCCGAGTGAAGTCCAGCTGCAACAAATACTCGGACATGGTGATGAGCTTAAGGCAGCGGTCGCGGAAACGGTGCTAAATAAAGCGCGGGAATTTGCCATGACACCATATGATTTAGCGCGTTTTATTTTGCGGGGTGATTTTGTTGCTCCGCAAGAAATAGCCGACATCACTTACAGCAACGAGCAGCTGTTGCGGCTTCAGAATACGTTGCCGAAAGCCGACGTGCTTCGTTCACTGTGGGACGATAATTACGTGCTTATTCCTGGTCCCAGCTATCCTATGGGGTTGGCAGATATCAAAGCGCTGAGACCCGGCTATTTTAATAATAATAAAATAGCCGGTTGGTACGAAAAATATTATTTTTTTCGTAATGACAAAGTACCGGCGGCGCGTTGGATAGCTTTGCGCAAAGAAGCTGTTCCCGGTTCCATGGGCGGGGATTGGTGCGGGCAATCTGGCTGTCTTCTCGAGGGAGATTATGTTCCCAACATAGCCGAGATGGTCTGGGCTATTACCAGCACTCATTTCGACCAGAGGTTTTATGTTCGAACCAACAGTGTTTTTAATAACGGTGCAGAAGATGCTCATGTTAGCGTTGGTTTGACGTTTGATCATAAGTTGTTCATCAACAACTATTTTGACCTTGGTCATGATAAGGACCTGGGGCTGGCGTCTGCCAGAAAATTGTTGTAGCTATTATTCACGAAGCCCTGGCTTTACGGTCAAGGCTTTTTTGTTTGATTAAAACGGTGGACTGTAGTATAAATAGTGCATAATCGTATCATATTTTAACCTATGAAATTTACCTTAATTAAAACAAGCAAAAAATCTAAAGCCCGTCGAGGAGAGATAATCACACCGCATGGTAAAATACAAACGCCATTTTTTATGCCGATTGCGACCAAGGCGGCAATTAAAACCTTGGAAGCCAAAGAGATCAGGGAATTGGCGCCAGATGTTATTTTGTCTAACACTTATCATCTGTATATTCAGCCGGGACATAAGTTGATTAAACACGCCGGTGGACTACATCAGTTTATGAATTGGTCGGGACCAATACTCACCGACAGTGGTGGCTATCAAGTTTTTTCATTATCCGATTTTCGTAAAATCACAGAACAAGGAGCGATTTTTCGCGTTGATGAAGATGGTGGCGCAAAACATTTGCTGACACCGGAAAAGGCAGTTGAGATTCAGCTCGATCTTGGCGTTGATTTATTAATGGTGCTTGATGAATGTCCACCTTATCCGTGCGAAAAAAAATATGCCGAGAAATCATTGGAGTTGACTACTCGGTGGGCAACGCGTTGTAAAAAATATTTTGATAGTAAAGTAAAAAGTAAAAAGTTAAAAGGAAAAAATAAAGAAACGCAGGGGTTGTTCGGGATAGTTCAGGGGTCGGTTTATAAAGATTTGCGAATTAAAAGCGCCAAGCAACTGGAGGCGCTTGATTTTGACGGTTATGCTATTGGCGGGGTGGCAGTGGGTGAACCGCGAGAAAAGATGAAAGATATTTTAAGCTGGACTGTTCCGATATTACCGCTAGACAAGCCTCGTTATCTTATGGGGTTAGGTCGACCGGAGGAAATAGTAGCGGCGGTCAAGTCCGGCATAGATATGTTTGACTGCGTGATACCAACTCGCGAAGGTCGGCATGGTCGGTTATTTGTTTGGAAAAATAACAATTTGTCCGGCAAGTTTTATGAAACAATAAATATTGAAAATACTAAGTTTAAAAATGACTTCAGGTCAATAAATAAAAACTCAAAAATCCCTGCGTTGCGCGAATATTCTAGGGCTTATTTGCACCATTTATTTAAAACTAATGAAGTTTTGGCTCTGCGTCTGGCTACGCTTAATAATCTGGAATTTTATCTTGATTTGATGAAAAAGATTCAAGAGCAGATAAAGACCGGTAAGATTTAAACGGTTTTTGATAACTAAAAACACCCCCGGATATTTGGAGGTGTTTTTTGGAAAAATTATTATTTCTTTTTTTTCACAGCACCTTTACGGTTGATGGTTTTGAGACAAGTGGTGCAAATTTTTTTTCTTTTACCGTCAACGGTTTTGATTTGCAGATTGGGGTATTGTTTACGCAAAGTTTTGATTTTACTGTGGGAACGGCTCGCGGCTTTTTTAGGGCCCTTGCCGCAAATTTCGCATCTTCGTGCCATATGGATAGTAGCTGGTAGATAGTAGCTGGTAGCTGGTAGCTGGGGGCTAGAATTTTTCTGGCCGCTAGTTACTAATTGCTAGCCACTAGTTACTTGCTTCGAATTATTTATTAAGGTAAAATTAGGATAACAGAAAATAAAAAATAAATCAACTCCCATGCTAAATTTATTGTTCTCCGATCCGATTTCTTTTTTGCTTTGGGTAATGGCGGTGGTTTACGCGATTACTATTCATGAATTTTCTCACGTTTTAGCCGCTTACGGCTTGGGTGACAGTACTGGCAAGGATATGGGTCGGCTTACTTTAAATCCGCTGGCACATATTGATTGGCTCGGCTTTTTTATGTTACTGCTCGTCGGTTTCGGTTGGGGTAATCCAGCACCGTATAATCCGTATAATTTGCGCAATAAAAAGTGGGGGACGACTATTATTTCTCTAGCCGGACCATTTTCCAATATTGCCAGTTTGGTTGTTTTTGGTTTAGCTTTTAAGTTTTTACGGATTTATACCAATCTTTCTCCGGATAATCTTTTGCTGCAATTTTTGATGTTTCTTTCTTTGGTAAATATGGTTTTGCTTGTTTTCAACCTTATCCCGATTCCGCCGCTCGACGGATCTAAAGTTTTATTTGCCGCGCTGCCTGATCGGTTCAACGAGTTTAAATATCGTTTTGAGAAAAACGGACCATTTGTTTTGCTCGGTTTAGTGATATTGGACAGTTTTTTGCCAGGGTATTCGATTTTTGGCAGTTTATTTCAATGGGTCTGGAATCTGGTTTATTGGTTGTTCTAAAGGACATATCTGTCGAAGACCGTAGTAAAATACACCCCGGGACCAAGGTGCTGATTGTCCTCAAGACCGACCAGCCGACAGGTCAACTGACGTTTGGTATTGTCAAAGATATTTTGAGTCCGGGCAGGCATCATCCGCGGGGTATAAAAGTCCGGCTAACCAATGGTCTGGTGGGGAGAGTACAGGAATTGGTCTAGATTTGATTAATTTGTCTAAAATTAGATAATAAAGTTGAGGACGGAAATAAGGTAAAACTACAAAATACTGGGGTTTTAAGAAAAATTATCACCAGGTGATAAATCCCTTGACTACCGAAAGTCTTAATGCTATTCTATTGTTACCTTTTAATTAAGGTATTTTTTTAAATAATTATAAGCTACTAGTTTTTCTTTTTGGGTTGCAGTAACTAGTTGCTTTGGATATCAGCTAAATTATGCCAACTATCAGTCAACTAATCCGTCACGGCCGACAAGCTCAGCCGAAAAAAGCTAAATACGCTGCAATGCAATCTACGTTAGACACTTTGCATCGTAAAAGAACCATATTGCCAAATGGTAGTCCTGCTAAGCGCGGCGTCTGTTTAAAAGTGTTTACCAGAACTCCGAAAAAACCAAACTCAGCGTTACGAAAAGTCGCTCGTGTTCGTTTGTCTAACGGTATGGAAGTTACCGCTTATATTCCTGGTGAAGGTCACAATTTACAGGAACACAGCATCGTGCTGGTTAAAGCCGGCAGAACCTCTGATTTGCCAGGAGTTCGTTACAAAGTAATTCGCGGTGTTTATGATACTCAAGGCGTTTCCGGTCGCAAACGCGGTCGCTCTCGCTATGGCGCCAAGAGGGATAAAAAAGCAGCTTCTTAATTTTAATCTTTTATATTATGCGTGGTAAACAAGCACCAAAGAGAAAAATCTATCCAGACAGCAAATACAACAATGTCGTTATTGCCAAATTTACTAACTATATTATGGAGCGCGGTAAAAAAACCA
Source organism: Patescibacteria group bacterium (assembly GCA_041653535.1). Taxonomy (NCBI): domain Bacteria; species Patescibacteria group bacterium. The sequence continues at coordinate 111,728 of JBAZFH010000004.1, read as the reverse complement.
CTGCTCAAAATATTATTTATAAGGCTTTTGATATTATCGCCGAAAAAACAAAGAAAAACCCCATAGAAGTTTTTGATGGAGCTATTAAAAACGTTGCTCCGCTTTTGGAAATACGTTCTCGACGTGTCGGCGGCGCTAATTATCAGATCCCTTATCCAGTTCGCGGCGATCGTCGTAATGTTTTAGCTTTTCGTTGGTTGATTACTGCTGCTAAGGCTCGTAAAGGCATGCCGATGAGCAAGTGCCTGGCGGCAGAATTTATTGATGCTTACAATAAGGAGGGCGCGGCAATCAAAAAACGCGAAGATGCTCATCGTATGGCTGAAGCAAATAAAGCTTTTGCTCATTTTGCTAAATAATCATTTTACTACATTTATCTATGTCTAGAGAGTATAGTCTGGAAAAAACACGTAATATCGGAATCATCGCTCATATTGATGCGGGTAAAACCACAGTATCTGAGCGTATTTTATTTTATACTGGTAAAAAGCATAAAATCGGTGAAGTTCATGAAGGTGCTGCTACTATGGACTGGATGGAACAAGAGCAGGAGCGCGGTATAACTATTACTTCTGCCGCCACTACTTGTTTTTGGAAAGACTGTCGTCTCAATCTAATCGACACTCCAGGCCACGTAGATTTTACCGCTGAAGTAGAACGCAGTTTGCGCGTCCTTGACGGCGGTGTGGTTGTTTTTGATGGTGTTGCTGGTGTTGAACCGCAATCAGAAACCGTCTGGCACCAGGCCGATAAATATCAAGTACCGCGACTGGCTTTTATTAACAAAATGGATCGTACCGGCGCTGATTTTTATAAAGATTTGGATTCTATTCACAATCGTTTGACCAAAAACGCCCATCCGATTCAACTGCCTATTGGTGCTGAAGATAAGTTTGAAGGTATTGTCGATTTGTTTAAAATGAAAGCGATTCGTTATACCGATGATCTTGGTACCAAGTGGGAAGAAACTGATTTGGAGGGTGAGTTGAAGGAAAAAGCGGAAAAATACCGGGCGCAGTTAGTGGAGGCTATTTGTGAAAACGACGAAGCTTTAATGAATAAATATTTAAACGGCGAGACGGTAACCAACGAAGAACTAAAGCCGGTTTTGCGTAAGGCTGTTATCGAAAACAAGATCGTTCCCGTAGTTGTTGGTTCGGCTCTTAAAAATAAAGGTGTCCAGTTTGTACTTGATGCTGTTGTTGATTATTTACCGTCTCCGCTCGATATTCCTCCAGTTGAAGGTCATGCTATTGGTAATGAAGACGAAAAAATGATCCGTAAATCCGATGATAGCGAACCCTTCGCCGCTTTGGCTTTCAAAATCGCTGTCGATCCTTTTGTCGGTAAGCTTTGTTTTTTCCGTGTTTATTCAGGTATGCTCAAATCCGGTTCTTATGTTTATAATGCTACTAACGGTGAACGCGAAAGAATCGGCCGTATTTTACGTATGCACGCTAATCATCGCGAGGAAGTGGAGGAAGTATATTCCGGGGAAATCGCCGCCGCGGTGGGTCTCAAAGCTACTTTTACCGGGCACACTTTGTGCGATGAAAATCATCCTATAGTTTTAGAATCTATTAGTTTCCCTGAACCGGTTATTCACGTGGCAGTCGAACCAAAGACTAAGGCTGATCAGGAAAAAATGGGTATTGCTTTGCAAAAATTGGCTGAAGAAGATCCGACTTTTCAAGTTCACACCGACGAAGAAACTTTGCAGACTATTATCGCCGGTATGGGCGAGTTGCATCTTGATATTATTGTTGATCGCATGAAACGCGAGTTTAAAGTTGAATGTAATGTTGGTTCGCCGCAAGTGGCTTATCGTGAAACTATTCAGAAAAAAGCCGAAGCGGAAGGTAAATATATTCGTCAATCAGGTGGTCGTGGTCAATACGGTCACTGCTGGTTGCGTATTGAGCCGCAGGAACCAGGTAAGGGTTTTGAATTTGTCGACGAAATTAAAGGCGGAGTTGTTCCGCGCGAATATATTCCGGCGATTCAAAAGGGTGTCAGGGAGGCATTGCCACGCGGTATCGTAGCCGGTTACCCGATTGTGGATATTAAAGCAACCGTATTTGACGGTTCTTATCACGAAGTCGATTCATCTGAAGCTGCATTTAAAGTCGCTGCATCGTTGGCATTGCAAGAAGCTTGTCGTAAAGGCGGTCCGGTGATACTTGAACCTTTGATGAAAGTCGAAGTAGTAACGCCGGAAGACTATATGGGTGAAGTAGTCGGTGATTTAAACGCCAAACGCGGTCAAATTCAGGAAATGCGTGATCGTACCGGCATGAAAGTTATTGACGCTCAAGTACCGCTTGCCTCAATGTTTGGTTATGCTACTCAGCTTCGTTCAATGACTCAGGGTAGAGCTAGTTATAGTATGGAATTTGATCATTACTCTCCGGTTCCATCCAATGTTGCCGAGGAAATTATATCAAAAAGAACCGGTGCTAAGCGCGCTTAATTTATGACTAACGAGTTTCGTAAAGCATTAGATTTGATTAAAAAAACAGGAGACAAGCTGGTGTTTTTTGATGCCGCTAATGATAGTTCTTTTGTGGTACTACCTATTGATGATTATCAAAAATTATTATTAGTAGAATCTACAGTCGAGGGTTTGACAGAAGAAGGGCTTCTAGCTAAAATTAATCGTGACATCGCTCGTTGGCGGGAAGAGCAGCAATCAAACAAAATAGGTATTTCCGAAGAAGAAATAATTGGTTCTCTGGCAGACAAGAACGAGGAAGGGAGAGACGATGATAAAAAAGATATAACTAAGGCGATTGATGAAACTAATGATGATATTTATCAGTTCGAGCCGATTGAGGAAGAATAGGTTTAAACATAAAAACAAGAAGTTTAAAATTATAAGTATTATTAATTAATTCAGCCAGCAACTGGCTAAAACTCTTAGGAAAGAGCTTTTTCCAGGAGGTTGTTGGAGGAGAATAAGGCTATGGCAAATTTTGATCGTAGCAAACCACACGTTAATGTGGGTACCATTGGTCACGTCGACCACGGTAAAACCACTTTGACTGCTGCCATTTTGGCGCATTTAAAAACAAAGGGTTTGGCTGCTCAGGACAAAGGAGTCGATGATTTAGATAAGGCTCCCGAGTCAAAGGCCCGCGGTATTACTATTGCTACCGCTCACGTTGAGTATGAGACTGAGAAACGTCATTATGCTCACGTCGATTGTCCCGGTCACGCTGATTACATTAAAAACATGATCACCGGTGCCGCTCAGATGGATGGCTCGATTCTAGTCGTTGCCGCTACTGACGGTCCGATGCCTCAAACCCGTGAGCATATTTTACTTGCTCATCAGGTTGGAGTGCCAAAAATTATTGTTTTCTTAAACAAAGTTGATCAAGTGTCTGATCCGGACCTGATTGATTTAGTAGAAGACGAGGTTCGCGATCTTTTGACTAAATACGAATATGAAGGCAAAGAGGTTCCGATTATTCGCGGTTCAGCTCTCAAGGCTTTGGAAAATCCTAATGGTCCTGAGTCTGAATGTATTGATAAACTTCTCGAAGCGTTAGATACATACATTCCGCAACCTCAGCGTGATATTGATAAGCCGTTTTTAATGCCTATCGAAGACGTTTTTTCGATCGAAGGACGCGGTACTGTTGTTACTGGCAGAATAGAACGCGGTATTGTCAAAATTAACGAAGAAGTTGAATTAGTAGGTCTTCGCGATACCAGCAAAACCGTAGTTACCGGCATCGAGATGTTTAATAAATCATTAAACGAAGGTCAAGCTGGAGATAACGCCGGTATTTTGCTTCGCGGTATTAAAAAAGATGAGGTTGAACGCGGTATGGTTCTTGCTAAACCTGGCTCTATTACTCCTCACACAGAGTTTGAGACCGAAGTATACGTTTTGTCCAAAGAAGAAGGCGGACGTCACAAACCATTTTTTGCTGGTTATAAACCCCAGTTTTATGTTGGTACTACCGATGTAACTGGTGAGATCACTTTACCAGCCGGAACCGAGATGGTTATGCCTGGCGACACTATTAAACTAACTGTCAAATTGATCAACCCGATCGCTTTGGAAAATCAGCAAAAGTTTGCTATCCGCGAAGGTGGTCATACTGTTGGCGCTGGAGTTGTTCTTAATATTATCAAGTAAACTGAAAGTTCCTCACGAAATTTTTGTGGGGAACTCGAGTTTGTTTAATAATTAAGTCAAAAGAGATGACAACCGTAAGTAGTAAAATAACCAAGAAGGTTAAGGATGAGAAAGCTCATCAGCGGATCAGGATCAAGATTAAGGCTTATGATCATAAGATTATTGATCAGTCGACTCGGACGATTATGGAAACCGCTGGTCGTACCGGTGCTAGAGTTATGGGACCAATACCGCTACCTACAGAAAAGGCGGTCTTTACCGTCAACCGGTCTACTTTTGTCCACAAAGACGCTCGAGAGCAGTTTGAAATGCGTACTCATAAGCGTTTGATTGACATTATTGACCCAACTCCAAAGACTGTAGACGCGTTAATGAGCTTAAGTCTTCCTGCCGGCGTTGATATTGAGATAAAAATGTAATCTTTGAAAAACTTTTCTTTATAAAAAATTCCGCTTTTTTGTAGGGGCGGGATTTTTATTTTGTTTATTTTTACAAGTTATGTTTGACAGTAACGTAATATTTTGTTAAATTGATATGGTTTACCCATTTACACCATTACCATTGCACCTAAAAAACTCAAATAGCATTTTGCTGAAGATATAAGAGAGGGGGAAGTATGAGCAGGCAAAATAACGGTTTGACAAAAGAAACTTTTCGTCGAGAAAATATTTTTCACTGGCTAAATAAGTTGTGGCAACGACTTTTGTTTTGGCGTAAGCGTGAAGTAAAAGAAGTTCTTTTCCGCCAGCCCGTTAGGTCGGTGGTAGGAGCAAGGGAAAAACTTTTACAATTAACCGTCGAGCAGCAAACGCGGGTACTCGTTCTTTACGATCAGTACATGGAAAAAGTCGTCTCCCGGTTGGGTATCAAAAATCGTTTCAGCGTTTTGCCCCAAAGTGTATTATGGCGAGACGTAGCTAAAATTTTTGAAAGTGAAAATTTTGACCGGGCGTTTAATGAAATTACGCTGCGTTTGGCGTCGCAAGTCGATGACAAAACCGGGCTGCTCAAACACGACGCTTTTATCGAGAGTTACGAAAAAATGCGTCGAGAACTGCAAAAAACTGGTCAAGTGGATCGCTACGTAGTTTTTGTCTTTTTTGATATCGATTTTTTCAAAAAAATCAATGCTGTCATTGGCCATGATTTGGCTGACAAAGTGTTGAAGCAAGTCGGTGAAAAGATGAGACAACTGCGAGTCGGTGATTGCGCTTGCCGGTTTGGCGGCGATGAGTTCGCGTTTTTTATGCGCGACGTCGGTCGTGCCGAGATATCCAAAGCCGTACGGCGAATTCATGACGCCGTATCGCGGGTTAAAATTCCTGACGTCGTTAGAAATTTAGCGGCGGAAAAGGGATTGAAAGAGGTGACGTTTAGCTTTGGGGCTGTTGCCTTTTCCCAAAACCAAATTTGGCCATCTTCAAAAGCCAAAGAGGTAAGCGACGCACTTGGTTATTTGATGAAAAACAGCGGTCGCAACGGTTATGCTATTACTCTCTATCAGGGAGAGAGGCGGCAGATTATGGTGGTGCAGCGTCAAGGCGAAAAGTATCGTCTTAAGTATAAAGGATCGCAGGATCCGCCGCGGCAAGCCGCTGATTTTTTACAGGACGTAAAAAACGCCTTGCAACGTATTTTGGAAGATATTTCTGTTGCTGATGATGACTTGGGTGAAGTCGCAACGACTAAAGCCGAGGAGATCGGCGTTATTTACTATCGAGCGGCAGGAAAAGCATAATATTATAAGGGCGAAAAAGCATTCGCCCTTTTTCTTTTTTTATATTTTGTGGTAAAATATAAACTAAGATGAAAAGCCAAAATCCTTTTATACTTTCGGCTAGATTTGTAGTCAAAGATATTGTTGGCAATTTTTTGTATTGGCCGTTTTGGTGGTATTCTTCGGGGTTAGCGGGGTTGATAAAAAGGCGTTTTATCGCTTTGAAATTATTTGAATCTAATATAGGTCTTGCGGTTTGGGTAAAAAATTGGACCAAACCAATGTATGGTCAGTATGATATTACTGGTAAAATAATCAGTTTTGTCATTCGGACTTTTTTTATTTTGTTTAAGGTTGTGCTGATTATTTTGTATTTTATTTTGCAGCTAGCAATGATTACTTTTTGGATTGGGATACCAATTTTTGTGATTTTTCAACTAATGATAAACATTTCTTCATAATTTATGGCAGATAATAAGCAAAATATCAGTCATTTTTATCCGATCGTCTGCTCTTTCTGCCAGGGTCGTGGTTGTGACTCTTGCGGTGAACTAGGAATCGCTTATTGGTATACAAATTTGAATTCGCAAAAAAAAGAAGAATACTTTTTATATTGGGGTGAAACCATCGACTGGCAAAACATTGCCCGCCGAACTATGGAAAAGTTTTTTACCAAAGCCGTTAATATTGTTTTGTTGATTTTTGGAGCAGTTGGCTTACTTTTAGGTTTATGGGTTTATGGCGAGCCGATAGCGTCGGGAGAGATATTAAAAATTACCCTAAATCCTTTTAGCTATTATTTTCACGGTTGGCCAAATTTACGCGGCGATGGAAAGGTAGTTTTGTTTTGGATAAGCATACTGGTTGATTCGTATCTTTTTTATCGTTTAGAGATAGCTAATTCTAAAAAAATCAGCATCATAAAAAAAGTTTTTGATGATCAGGCGGTTAAAGCTAAAAATTTTATATCGCCGAGTGTTCCTACTTGGGCACAGTTATTGGATGGTAAAGATGTACAGATTGATATTAGCCGCAATTATTCTCCTGATGCAATCAGGGCATTAGAGCAGGCGTGGCGGATAGCTAAAAATTGGCACCACCCGGAAGTTTTACCGATTCATCTTTTAGCTGGATCGCTAAGCAGTCATAAAACAAATGTAATTTTTAGTCGTTTGGGTACTGACGGCGAAAAGCTGATGAAGGGTATTAAAGAGGCAATGGCTAAGATTTCTCCGGCAATTTCGGGTCAGCCGGTTCTCTCGTCAACTGTAAAAAATGTGATTTTTCGCGCTTATGAACAAGCGTATTTATTTCGTCAGGAACAAGTTACTGTCGCCGAGCTTTTAATCGCCATTGATCAAGAAAAGAATATCGCTTCAGATCTTTTATATCAATTAGATATTGATTTGAATAAAATCAGAAATGTTGTTGTTTGGCTGCAGATCAATGAACGGTTGTATCAACAATGGAAACGTCATCATCGTTTGGGTAAACGACGACCCAAAGGTGATGTTAATAAAGCTTATACCGCGGTAATGACGCCGTTTTTAGACGCTTTTTCCGTTGATTTAACGCGGCAGGCGGTTTATGGGCTGTTTCCACCGAATATCGGTCGGGAAGACGAAATACAAGAGGTTTTACGCATTATAGAGGGCGGTAACAACAGTGTTGTCTTGGTCGGTCAGCACGGAGTGGGTAAAACAGCGATTATTGAAGATATTGCCCAACGCATGATAGCTGACGAGGTTCCTAAAGTAATGCAGGATAAACGATTGGTGACTCTTAGTATTCCCAAAATTACCGCTGGCGTTAGTGCTGCCGGAGCCAGCGAGAGACTGCTTAGTATATTTAACGAAATGCAGCGTTCGGGAAATATTATTTTAGTCATTGAAGACGTGGATCAGTTGCTTGGTATTTCTACCGGTGGTCAAGAAAGTCTGGATTTATCTGATGCTTTGGCTAATTATTTAAGTAAAACCGGGTCAGTTGCTATTACTACTACCACGCCTCAAGGGTATAGCAGCGTTGAATCGGCTGGTGTTTTAAGTTCGGTTTTACATAAAGTAGTAGTAGAAGAACCGACGGGAGATTTGGCGATTCAGATTGTGGAAAGCAGGGTCGGATCGATAGAAGCGCAGACCAAGATTTATTTTTCTTACGATGCAATCGTTAGCGCTGTTGAATTGTCAGCGCGTTATATTCATGATCGTTATCTGCCAGCTAAAGCTTTGGATGTTTTAAAAGAAACAGCTGTTTACGTAGCGCAAAGTCGGGGTCAAAAATCAGCGGTGTTAGGCGAAGATGTGGCGACTATTGTTTCACAAAAAACCAGTATTCCGTTAACTAAAATAAGCGAAGAAGAGTCGGAGAAGTTGGTCGGTCTTGAACAGGAGATACATCAAAGAATGGTCGACCAAGAAGAAGCGGTGAAAGAAGTGGCAGCAGCGCTCCGTCGGGCACGTGCTGGAATGCGCGAGGGGACCAGACCAATAGCCAACTTTTTATTTTTAGGTCCGACCGGTGTCGGTAAAACCGAGCTAGCCAAAACGATTGCGGCTGTTTATTTTGGGAATGAGGATTTGATGATTCGAGTGGATATGTCCGAATACCAAACTAAAGAAAGCCTTTATCGTTTGATCGGCGCTCCTACTGGTCAAAAGAGCGGCGGACTACTCACTGAAGCGGTGCGCAACAACCCGTTTTCTTTAATTTTATTTGATGAAATCGAAAAAGCCCATTCCGATATTTTAAATCTTTTTTTACAGGTAATGGATGATGGTCGTTTGACTGATAACGCTGGCAGAACGGTAGATTTTACCAATACTATTGTTATTATGACTTCTAATGCCGGCACTAAATATATTCAAGACCAGGTTAAAACCGGTGTTGATATTGAACAAATTAAAAATGATTTGGTTGACAATCAATTAAATCAATTTTTTAAGCCGGAATTTTTAAACCGTTTTGACGCAATTAATGTGTTCAAACCGTTAACTATAAAAGAAGTGATCCAGATTGCCAATTTAATGACCAAAAAAATAGCCAATAACTTATTAAAAGAAGGTGTGGTTCTAGAGGTAACGCCAGCGGCGATCGAGGAGCTTGCCTGGGCGGGGTTTGATCCGCAGTTTGGTGCCAGACCACTGCGCCGGGTAATCCAGGAAAAACTGGCTAATGCTTTGGCTAATATGAAAATTCAGAATCAGTTTAAGCGGGGCAGTAAAATAATTTATGATATTGGCGGAAAAATCAGAGTAACTGATGAGTAATATTTTATGAATTTATATATTGTTTTTGCGCTGGGTTTTTTAGCCGCCTTTATTTTGGCGGCAGTTTTTACGTTGCTAATAAAACGAGTCGCTTGGCGTTGGCAGATAGTGGATCGACCAGAAGCTGATCCGGCGCGCAAAATTCATAAAAAAGCAGTACCGCTTTTGGGCGGGCTGGCGATATTTTTTGCTTTTTTTGTCGTTGTCTGGTTTTTTGCTTTTTGCACTGATTTTTTGGTGGGTAAAAATATCAGCCTCTATAATATTTTTACCTTATTTATTGCTGGTTTATTTTTGATGATCGGCGGGATTTTGGATGATAAGTATAATCTCAGTCCGATTAAGCAGTTAGTTTGGCCGGTGTTGGCAATTTTAACCGTGATTATCGGAGGTATCGGCGTGGACAAAATCACCAATCCTTTGGGTGGATTTTTATATTTTAATCAATATCAATTCACGCTGTTGTCCTGGGGTGGTAAAGTTTTTAAGTTTGTTTTGATTGCCGATATTTTTACTTTTTTTTGGTTAATGTTGATGATTTATACCGTCAAACTTTTAGACGGTCTAGACGGGCTGGTGGCGGGTATAGGCGCTATTGGTTCAATTGCTATTTTTCTTTTATCGACAGCGACTCGTTGGTGGCAGCCAGAAACGGCAATTTTAACTATTGTTTTGGCTGGCGCTACTGCGGGTTTTTTACTTTTTAATTTTTATCCGGCTAAAATATTTTTAGGCGAAAGCGGGCTTTTTATTGGTTTTATGTTGGGTGTTTTATCCATCATTTCCGGCGGTAAAATCGCCACTGCTCTTTTAGTGATGGGCATACCAATTTTGGATTTGGTTTGGGTAGTGGCGCGGCGACTTTTTTGGGAGCGCAAAAATCCTTTTAAAACCTCGGACCGTAAACATTTACACTTTCGTTTGCTTGATGTTGGTTTATCGCAGCGGCAGGCAGTCTTAATTTTGTATTTATTTTCCGCTTTTTTCGGCTCGTTGACGCTTTTTTTGCAGAGTAAAGATAAGTTGCTTGCTCTGTTGATTTTATTTGGGGTGATGATTTTTCTCGGAGTTTTTTTGATCCTTATTTATAAAAGAAAAAATCATTTCCGTATTTGAGCAAGTCGTTGTCTTTTTATATTTTAAGATTTATAATTTAAAATTATTATCATTATGTATAAACAATACGTTTTGAAAAACGGTTTGACTGTGATTTTGGCACCGCGAAAAGAAACACAAACGGTTACGGCTTTGTTGTTGGTGAAAGCCGGGTCTCGTTATGAAGATAAGGATGTCCGTGGTATTTCCCATTTTGTGGAACATATGATGTTTAAGGGTACGAAGAAGCGACCGTCAACTTTTATTATTTCTCAGGAGCTAGACTCCGTGGGGGCCGATTACAATGCTTTTACTAGCAAGGACCATACCGGTTATTATGTCAAAGTTAACGCCGGAAAAAAGAGATTAGCGCTAGAACTGCTTTCCGACATGATGTTTAGTTCTGTCTTTTCAGCCGAAGAATTAAAACGAGAAAAAGGAGTAATTATGGAAGAAATGAATATGTATCAAGATAATCCCATTATGTACGTTGAAGATTTGGTCGAAGAGCTTACTTTTTCCGGTAATAAGCTAGGAGAGCTGATAATCGGAACAAAAAAGACCGTTGGGTCTATTAATCGAGAAAAGATTTTGAAATATTGGCAGTATTTTTATCAGCCGAGTAATATGGTTTTAGGTCTAGCTGGTAATTTTCAAAAAACCGATATTAATTTGGTTAAAAAGTATTTTGAAAAAGCAGATAATCGGAGAAATAAAATAAGTTTTACGCCATTTTTAAGCAGTCAACGGTCAGCGCAAAATAAAATTTTGTATAAAAAAACAGACCAAGTGCAGCTGGCGATGAGTTGGTCGGCATATGGCTATCGTGATGTCGACATCTACCCGGCATATTTGCTCGCAACGATACTGGGCGGAACAATGAGCTCGCGTCTTTTTATTGAAATTCGCGAAAAGAGGGGGCTCGCTTATTATATTAAAGCGACAAACAATGTTTATGAAGACACGGGGTGTTTTGTTGTTCAGGCGGGGTTAGATAAAAAGCGTTGGCGTGAGGCAGTCGGGTTGGTTTGGCAGGAAATGGAAAAAATAAAGAAATATGGCGTGACAGACGAGGAGTTAGAAAGAGCGAAGGAATTTTTGCGAGGTAAACTAGCTATCGATTTGGAAGACTCGGCGCATTTAGCGGATTGGTATGCGAAGCAAAAATTATTATCGGGAAAAATAATGGAGCCGAAAGAAAAATTGCAAAAAATACTAAAGGTTAAAGCTAGTGACGTCAAACGTATTGCTCAAAATATTTTTGTTAAAAACCAGCTAAATTTAGCAGTAATTGGCGAGGTGAAAAAAGTGGAAAAAAATATTATTTAAGGTTTTTATCTTTTGGCAAAATATTGTATAATATTACCCAGTATGGAAAACAGTAGAAATCAAAAAGGTGTTACCCTGATAGAGATGATGGTAAGCATTAGCATTCTTATTTTGTTGGTTAATATCGGCATTACTGTTTTTGGTCAGGTGCGAATCAAAGCTCGCGATGCGACGCGTATTAGTGACGTTCAGCAGGTTGAGAAGGCATTAGCCATTTATTATCAGGATCATGGCAAATATCCTGAATCAGCGGTAAATGACGATTATGGTTGGTATGGTCTTTGCGCGGTGGTATCAGGCAGTTCCAGCTGCAGCGCGCATCAATGGGGTTTGAATACGGAATATTGGGTGCCGGATCTACCGACTGATTTGATAGTAAAATTGCCAACCGATCCTTATACTGATGACTGCACTAGATGTTATCTTTATCGGTCTGATGGTGATGACTATAAAATATTGGCAAATAATCCCGAAGATATTTCTAACGAAAGTTATCTGGTGATGATCGATCCTAGTCGAGATGGCGGCAGCGATCCATGCTCATTGGAGTTAAACGTTACGCCGCCAAATACTCCTTGGTCGTGGGCGGTTTATTCTACTGGTGCGCGTTGTTGGTAAAATAATTGGTAATATGAAGCACAAAAAATATTTAGTTGTTGCGAACTGGAAGATGAACCTGACACTTAGTAAAAGTGTCTTTTTGATTAAGCAGTGTAAAAAATTAAAATTAAATAATGTCGAATTAGTAATCGCGCCATCATATCCTGTTTTACCGGCAGCTAATAAATTGCTAAAAAGATCAAAAATAAAAATCGGCGCACAAAATTGTGCAGAAAAAGATTTTGGCGCATTGACAGGAGAGGTGTCGCCCGCTATGCTTGTCGAGCTTGGTTGTAGTTATGTTATTTTAGGACATTCTGAGCGAAAGAATTTTTTTAAAGAAGATTTTATCATGGTTAACCGCAAAATCAAAACCGCCGTACAATATGGTTTGATTCCAATAGTTTGTGTTGGTGAGGATTGGAACGAAAAACAAGAAGGTAGAACGGCGGCGGTAGTGGCAAAGCAGATCAGCGAAGCATTACAAGGAGTCGACCCGCAAAAAGACGAAGTAATAGTCGTTAGTTATGAACCATTTTGGACGATTAGTACTAGTCGGGGGAGTCGCGCCGCTACTACAAAGGAGGTGGAAGAAAGCTGTCAGATGATTCGTCATGTTTTAATTGAGATATACGGTATTGATAAATTTAATAAAAATTTTAAAGTGATTTACGGCGGTACGGTCAACGAACAGACTATTGAATTTTTTTCTCGGATAGATATTTTGGAAGGTTTTTTAGTCGGAGGAGCCAGCCTGGATTGTTATGGATTTCAAAAATTGATTAACGAAATATAGTTTATGATAATAGCCAATATAATTGCATTAGCGGTGATTGTTATTTGTCTTCTTGTAGTGATTATTATTATTGTCAAAAAATTTCCTGCATTAAGTAATATTGATGTCAATGCGTCTTCTTCTGGTCAAGATTCTTTGGTTAAGAAAAGAATTGTGAGAGAAAAATTGAGGAGAAATTTAGTAGAGAGTAGTAGAAAAATGGCTAAAAAAATGAAGCCGACGCTAGAAAAAATATTTGGAAGCTTCAAAACAACCTATCAAAATGTTTTAGATTTAGAAAAAAGATATCGAGCTAAAGTTTCGGCTCATACACCTCAAGAAAAAGAAAAAATAATTCAACAAGCCGGCGATTTAGTCAGTGAAGGAAGAAAGCTGACCGAGGAAGAGGAGTTCGAGGCAGCTGAACGAAAATTCATTGACGCGATTTCTTTGGACCACAAAAACATTGAAGCTTATCAGGGTTTGGGTGATTTGTATTGGGAAAAAGGAAAACTTGATCAGGCTCAAGAAACATTTGAATATATTATCAAAATGAACGCTGATAACTTTGATGCTTATTCGCGTTTGGGCAATATCGCCATCGCTCAAGGAGACTTGGAAAAAGCTAGAGGTTATTATTTAAAGTCTTTAGAGTTAGACTCACAGGCGGCGGTTCGTTATTTCGATTTAGCCAACGTTTATAAGGAATCCCGTGACTATAGTTCAGCTAAAGATAGTTTGGAAAAGGCGGTTGGTCTAGAGCCAAATAATCCCAGATATCTTGACTCTTTGATAGATATCTGTATAATTGTGGGCGATAAGGATGAGGCTAAAGATACATTGGCTCATCTGAAGAAAGTAAATCCAGAAAATAATAAAATTAAAGAATTTGCTAAAAAGATACGCGATTTAGGAAAGCCTTTATCTTTTGAAGATAAAAAATAAGCCGTTGTAGCTCAGCTGGTAGAGCAACTCCATGGTAAGGAGTAGGTCCGCGGTTCAAATCCGCGCAACGGCTCCATGGGTCGGTACCAAAGCAGTCAAATGGGGCTGACTGTAAATCAGCTGGCTTTGCCTTCGGGGGTGCGAATCCCTCCCGGCCCATAGAAAAAATTGCAGCCTTTTGGCTTGCAATTTTTTCTTTTGATGAGGAAGATTCGCACGGGCAGAAGCGAGTTAAGTTCGCCAAGGGCGAACGCAGACGAGCGTCGCGAACTGCGACCCTGGGAACGGTGAGCGCTGCCCAGGACACGAATCCCTCCCGGCCCATATGAAAAAATCTTGCCTTTTGGCAGGATTTTTTCATTATGAGTTGAAGTTGAAGATGGTTAGTGCTGGTTAGCGGGATGACTTCTTGACTTATTTTAGAGATTTGTTATACTGTGGACATCTAAATTTTACCCTTATTTAAAAGGGTTTGCCGCAGACCACGGGCAAACAATAAGTCCCGTGTAGGTAAAACAGCCAAACATCTCCATTTTTTGGCTTATTTCTGCGGTAGATCCGCAGTTTTTTTGTAAATAATAGGCTAGGGAAAGCGGTTTTAGCCGTTAACTTTTAGCCGCTAGTTGCTATATATATGCCAAAAACAAGACAACAAAAGCAGGAAATTATCCAAGATTTTGCCGATAAGGCATCAAAGATTAAGTCAGTAGTATTTTTTAGTTTTGCCGGACTAAAAGTTAGCGCGGTAAATAAACTAAGAAGCGAATGCCGCAAAAACGGACTCGACTACATGGTAGTAAAAAGAACATTGCTTAAACGTTCGTTAGACGAAGCCAAAATCGATATTGATTTGAGTCAGTTGCCAGGTAGTATGGCTATGGCTATTTCTTATGATGACGACGTAGCTCCGGCCCGAACAGTTTGTACCTTTGCCAAAGATAACGAAGTCTTAAAAGTGCTCGGCGGGCTACTGGAAAATAAAGTTATTGCTTCTGAGATGGTTAAGAGTCTGTCTATGTTACCAACGAGAGAAGAGTTGCTTTCCAAGCTGGTTGGCAGTATAGCCGCGCCAATGTCCGGGCTGCTAAACGTTTTGCAGGGTAATCTGCGCGGACTAGTAGTAGTGCTTAACGGTATAAAAGATAAAAAAAGCGTTTAATCAAGATAACTAAATAAATAAAATAATTTTCGCCTCGTGCGGAATAAATGAATTAAATTTATGTCAGAAGAAAAAAAAGTCGTCGAAGTGCCAGAAAAATTTAAAACTCTGGTCGAACAAATCGAGAAGCTATCGGTTCTTGATTTAGCGGAATTAGTCAAGGTTTTAGAAGAAAAATTTGGTGTTTCTGCTGCTGCCGCTCCGGTCATGATGGCCGCTGCCGGTCCTGCTGCCGCTCCAGCTGAGGAAAAAACCAGTTTTGACGTTGAATTGACCGACGCTGGTGCTAACAAGATTGGTGTTATTAAGGCGGTGCGCGAAGTTACTGATCTTGGTTTGAAAGACGCTAAAGACTTAGTTGACGGTGCTCCAAAGATGGTAAAAGAAGGTGCTTCCAAAGAAGACGCTGCAAAAATTAAAGCCAAACTGGAAGAAGCTGGTGCTAAAGTTACTTTGAAGTAAAAGCAACTTCTAAAAATATAAAATCCAGCCGCATAGTTTCGCAGCTGGATTTTTTAGTGTCTAAATATTCTAGAGATTGAGCAGGTAGATACTGGAAGTGTCGGTTAGAAGGTATATCTTTTTATCTTTTTCTGCCACGATAAAATTTGTCAAACCAGTTAATTCTTCTACTACATATTGCGTTGTTATTTTGCCATTGGATTTATCGGCAACTACTATTCGACCCGATTTATCTAAAATATAGAGATTGTCTGATTTCGAATCGGTCCAGATTTTTTGTGGTTCGTTTAATTTTGGCTCGATCATTGATAAACTGAAATTTTGTTTACGTCCAGAAGTAAATTTTTGAATATTGCCGTCTTTTTGCAGAATATAAACATCACCGTCTACAGTCATAGATACGGCAGTATTCAAATCTCGGTTGGAGTCTTTAACCCAGTTGCTGGGCTCGCCAAAACCCTCGGGATTACCCGTATAGCGATAAATTTGATTGTTGGCAGCGCTAATAACGTAAAGGCGATTATTATAAGACTCGATATCCGTGACTTTATTTTCTTGGCCGTTTAGATTAATATTAACATTTTCTAACTTGCTTTCCTTGGTAGTAAAGCGTATCAGACCGTTGCCACCGTGATAATAAATAATATCATTATTATAAAGTAGACCAAACTTTATCTGGGGATCGTTTGAGCTGAGATTCAAAGGTTTTATTTCCGAACCAGCAGTGTCTAGATAGTAAAGAGAGTTATTATTACTATTTAGTAAAAATATTTTTGTGCCAACGATGTTCATAGCCGCTATGTTTGCCGGTGATTCCGGGATTTCCAGCGTCGCTATTTTTTGCGCTTTAATTTTTGCTACGTGCTGAAGTCTGGCTGACACTTCGTCCATTTTTTGTTTAATCTCTCCGGCGGTTTTGACCTCGTCTTTACCGTTGATTTTTAGTTGAGAGTAAATATCTTGAACCTGTTTGTAAAGATCTTGAGCCTGTGTTTCATCGTTATAGATTAATGCTCCTTGAATTTTGTCATTTAACGCTTCAATCTGAGATACGGAATTGTCAAAAACAGCTCTTTGTTTTGCCGCTGTTTTATTGTAACTGGTTTGGGCGATACTAAAAACGAAGAGAACAAAAAGAACGGCGGAAAAAATAAGCAGTTTTCTGCTTAACGGCGGTAGCGCTCTGAATCGTCGGACGTAACTAGCAAGCCAACTAATAAAAAGAGAGTATAGTTTTTGTCGCTCCTTTCGTCGTTGTTGGTCTTTATTGGTAATAATATAATATAAAGACTTACCAGTGCGTCCCAACCAAATGGCGGTTTTTTTTGTTGTATGTATGACGTAAACAGCTGCTTTTTTTATAACCATCCAAAGATTGGTTGCAATTTTTACGCTGGTTTGATTTTGTGGAGTTATTATTGATTTTGGCTGACCTTTCGATTTTATTTGTGCTGATAGTGGTGTTTCTACGGTTTCTGTCGTTGGTATCGCGTATTCCTGTATTGGCATGATAAATTTCGCGTCAATTGAGGATTCTTCATCAACTGCAATCGGTGTTGTGTCGGTTATTTCTATTTCGTTATTAACATCAATAATTTGGGTTTCTTTGGATTTTTGCTGTCTTTTTTCTTGAGCGGATTTCGCTTTCTGTACGGAATAGCTAAAAGCTGCTGCCATGGTATTTTTTGCGCTGCGTAAAATAATAGTTGAATATTTGATCAGGTTGAACTTGAATGGGGGAGAAAGATATTGTTCGGTGGTTTTTTCCGTTGAAATCAAGGTATTGAGAGATCTTTGGGGTAAACGGATTTCTTTTTGACTTTTTATTTCTTCTTCGTCCGGTATTAGTTTTAGTATAATACTGGCAAATACGGTGTTAATACTAGCTTCCAAAAGCAAATCTTTAAGATGTCTACTGGCTGCCGCCGGATCTAGGGTGGTTAAAGTCTGTTTGATTTTATCAAGCGATAGATAGTCTAACAGGGTATTGGTACAAAAAATCATGGAGTCATTTTTGTCGATTTCCCCGTTAACTACGTTGGAGAGTATTTTGAAAGGATTGATTTTTTCTTCCCTGCCGCCAGTGCTGTCCAGAACATCAATCATGCGGTATTCTTGGCTTTTGAGTTGATGAAGCAAAAAGGCGCTAGTATTACCCACGGCGGCAAAATAAAGTTTTTTATTTTTTAAAACCCCAACGGTAATATTCATTTTTTCTAAAAGTTTTGCCAACTTACCACCTTTGATCAGCTCTATTAATTTGTCATTAAAAGTTTGAATTGTTTTTTCAAATGTTTCTTCGACTGATATTTCTTTAGTTGGTCGGCCGACGTCAATCAAAATATTATCTTCACCATAATAGCTTTTTTCCAGAAGCGTCGCTAGATTTTCTATGGTGTCCCAAAGTCCACGATCGTTTGATTCTATTTCGATAATACCAAAAAGTCGTCCTAAGGACTGTTCTTTATCCAGGCTTGGTGTGGTAATAAAAATTTTACACAGCGAGCTGCTTTTATCAGGCGAATAGATAAATAATTGGCTAAACCTGGGGATCATATATTGTTTTGTCGTTGTGGATTTTTATGGTTTATATTATACTATAAACAAGAGAAATATTAAATAGTAATTTATTGGCGGCTTTTTACCGTCAGTTGTTACTCAATTTTATGCTTGAACACCTATTTGGTTCAAAAACTAGAGTAAAACTTTTACGGATTTTTTTAAACCATTCGGAAAACTCCTATTATGTCAGAGAGTTAACCCGACTAACGCATTTGCAGATTAACGCTGTAAGGAGAGAACTGCAAAATCTTGAAGATTTGGGGCTAGTAAAAACTTTTAAGCGCGATGAAAAAGTAGGTGAAAAAGCGGGCGCAAGAAACGGAAAAAAAAATAAATATAATAAGCAAGAAAAAAAATATTATCAGATTAACGTGGACCATGTTTTATTTGCAGAATTAAAAGCTTTAATATTAAAAGCTCAGGTATTAATCGAAAACGATTTAGTCAAAAAAATCGGTAAAATAGGATCGGTAAAATATATGGCACTCACCGGTATCTTCGTTGGTTTTGTCGGCGCGCCAACGGATTTGTTTATTGTCGGCAGTATCAATCGTGACAAACTGAGTCGTTTGATAAGAAAATTTGAAAAAGATTTGAATTATGAAATAAATTTTACTCTTATGCCGGTGACTGAATATAAATATCGTCGAGATATAACCGATAGATTTTTGTACAGCATTTTGGAGAACAAAAAAATAGTAGTGATCGACGAGATAAATTAATCGTTTTGTGAATTTAAAAAAGAGCAGTAAAATAGGCTCGTTTTTGGTTATTTTGACCAGTTTTTTTTGCTGGCCTTATTTTGCGGTTTATAGCCAAGATTTAGTCGCGGCAAAACCTTTAATCAGGATTTACGATAGCGAGACGCTAAAAATAGAAAAAGAATTTTTTCCTTTTGATACGGTGGTAAAAAATTTCAGTCTTGCTGCGGCAGATATTGACGGTGACGGTAGGAGTGAAATAGTTGTTGGCATGGGTTTTGGCGGTGAACCAATGGTTAAGATTTTTGACAGTGACGGGTCGTATTTAAGAGATTTTTTAGCTTACGATAAAAATTTTACCGGCGGTATTCAAGTTGTGGGAACCGACCTGGACAATGACAAAAAAGACGAGATCGTCACCGCTCCGGGTAAAGGCGGCGGTCCGCACGTTAGAATTTTTGACGGAACGGGAACGCCTAAGATTAATATCGGTTGGATGGCTTTTGCCAAAGACTACACCCAGGGTATAAATATTGCCGCTGGTGATATCAACGGAGACGATCAAGAAGAAATAGCGGTTGCCAGAGTATATAATGTTGCAAAGTCAGAGGTAAAAATTTTTGATAAAAACGGTAATGATTTGAAGCTCGGTTTTAAAAGTAATGATTATATTGACAGTTTGGGTCTGTCGATGGTTCTGGAAGATTTTGGTGGGGATAAAAAAACGGAAATGGTCAGCGCCGGACGGTATAATTCTTTGCCAGTAATTGATTTGCGACGTATCGATGGCTCAAAGATTAATTCCTGGAAAGTTTTTGGTGATGATTTTAAGGGAGGGGTTAATATCGCCAGTGGTGATACAAACGGCGACGGGAAAAAAGAAATCATAGTTGGTGCTGGATACACCGGTTCTCCTTCGGTCAAGATTTTCGATTCGTTTGGCAGAGAAGAAAAAAAATTTTTTGCCTTTGATCAAGACTTAACAACTGGTGTCCAGTTGGCGATTGGTCAGTTTGATGATGACAAATCGCTGGAAATAGTAGTGGCGCCGGACAAATTGCCAGACATTAACGTGACTGGGAAATTAATTTTAGTTGATACGGGCAGTAAACAAACATTGTATGCTTACGACAGCGGATTTTTAGTGCGAAGCTTTTTAATTTCTTCTGGTACGAAATACCTCAAAACTCCTCTCGGTAATTTCAGCATTTGGCGTAAAAGACCGACCGTTCATATGTTTGGACCAGGGTACGACTTGCCTGGTGTGCCGTGGGTTTTGTCTTTTAAGGGTCCGTATACTATTCATGGTACCTACTGGCATTCTAATTTTGGTCATCCGATGAGTCATGGTTGCGTTAATATGTATACCCCTGACGCTAAATGGATTTATAATTGGTCGGTTCTAGGTATGCCGGTTGAGATTCTAAAAAATTAGAGGCATTTGATTTTTTGGGCTAATTTTGGTATAATTTTTGTAGCAAATTAATTCATAAGGCTACTAAATTTATGGAAATAAAACAACCAAAAGACCTCAATTATCTAAATGATTTTGAAAAAAAGCATATTCCTTTTGTAGAGTTGCCTAAAAAAATAAAAGCTGGCAAGGAATTTAAGCTTAAAGTAAAAATAGGGGAGATTGTTCATCCGATGATGCCGGAACATTATATTATGTGGGTGGCCGTTTATAATGGCGATATTTTGATTGCAAAAAATAAACTGGAACCTAATACGCCACCAGAAACGGAGTTTACTTTGAAATTTGACCAGGATACGGATTTGCGATTTTTAGAAGAATGCAATATTCATGGTATCTGGGAAAATAAGATAAAAATTGTCTTAACCAAATAATAAAAAATAATATGGCTGTTAAAAAAATCGGCGAAAAATATTATTGCGCCATTTGTGGTAATGAGGTCGAAGTGACTAAGGCCGGCGGCGGGATATTAGTTTGCTGCGGACAAAACATGGAGTTAGTAGGGGCAGCTGCGGAAAAAGCAGTGTAGAGAAAATAATTATTTTTTTATGTTTTTATATATTGTCGCCACCCCTATCGGCAATCTAGCGGACATTACCCTGCGGACATTGGATATTTTGAAAGGGGTTGATTTGATTTTGTGCGAAGACACTCGACAAACCAAAAAACTTTTGGAACATTATCATCTGGAAAAACCAACATTAAGTTATCATCAGCATAGTAAGATAGAAAAAATAGATTTTATCTTAAATAAACTGCGCGAAGGCAGCAATATTGCTTTAGTTTCTGATGCTGGTACGCCGGGAATATCTGATCCGGGAAATTATTTAGTCAAAAAAGCGATCGAACGTTTTGGTTCACAGGTACAAATCGTACCGATTCCCGGTCCGACGGCGTTGGCAGTTCTGGCTTCAGTGGCGGGATTTTCATGCGACCAGTTTTTGTTTCTTGGTTTTTTGCCGCACAAAAAAGGCAGGCAGACTCTTTTAAAGGAAATTATCGCCAGTAGTAGGACTATTATTCTTTATGAATCCTGTCATCGCATAATTAAGTTGATTGGAGAATTGATTGTTTTCGGTGTCGCTGACAGGCAAGTGGTTATCGGTCGTGAGTTGACCAAAAAATTTGAAACGATTTACCGCGGAACGGCGCAGGAGCTTGAACTAGAGCTGAAAAATGGTATAGTAAAAGGAGAATTCGCGGTTATTATTGAGGGTAAAAAATAGGACGTAATTTTTTAAATTATTATGGATCAAAATATTGCTCAAAAATATAATATTGAGGAACGTCAGAAACAAAAAAAAGAACGACCGGTTTTGTATTGGGGGATTCTGGCAGTGGTTTGCATCATCGTTATTATTATTTTTTATACAGTTTGAATAAATAAAAATAATTAATAAAAAGTTGCTTATGGCAATTTTTGATCTCGTTTTATTGATTCTTCTTGGCGGTTTCGTGCTTTTTGGTTTATGGTTTGGTTTTATTCATGCTTTGGGGTCTTTAGTCGGCATAGCCGCCGGCGCTTTTATTGCCGGTCATTATTATCTGGGATTAGCCAGCTGGGGCTCTTTTATTTGGGGTGACGGTGATTTGGGAAAAGTGATATCTTTTGTAATTATTTTGATTTTTGTCAATCGTTTAGTCGGGTTAGTATTTTACTTTTTTGATCGCATGTTTGAATTTGTCACTTTTATTCCTTTTTTAAGCGGTATCAATCGTCTTGCCGGCGGGTTACTTGGTTTTTTAGAAGGTGCTTTTACTTTGGGATTAGTTTTATTTTTTATTGCCCGATATCCGATAAATGAATGGTTGACATTACAGTTGCAAAATTCCAGTATTACTCCTTGGTTTGTTACTATGGCTAAATTTTTGGCGCCGCTTTTGCCGGAATTGTTACGGCAGTTAAAGAGCGTAATTTAAAATTTTTTGGTAATAATGCATTAAATACCTGTCTCCGCTGCTTATGTTGGTTGATTCCCATTGTCATGTAAATTTTAACGCTTATAGTAAAGACGCCGAAGATGTTATTCGGCGTTCTTTGGCTAATAATACTTGGCTCGTTAATATCGGTTCGCAGCTTTCAACCTCGCGGCGCACTATAAAAATTGCGCAAAATTATCAAAAAGGTGTTTATGCGGTGGTCGGCTTGCATCCGATTCATCTGACGCAGGATATTACCGAATCGGCAAAATTTGATGGCAAGGAATATAAATTTGTTACTCGTCAGGAAGTTTTTGATTATGACACGTACAGGAAGTTGGCGAAATCATCAGATAAGGTGGTTGCGTTAGGAGAAGTGGGGTTAGACTATTATTACTTTGACGAAATGAAAGATGATCCTGATAAGATAAAAAAAATTCAAGTGGAAACTTTAAACAAATTTATTGATTTGGCAGATGAACTCAATCTGCCCTTGGTTTTGCATTGTCGGGGAACAAAGAAAGACGTTTACGGGGCGTATGACGATTTGTTAGAAATTTTAAGATTAAAAGTAAAAAATAAAAAATTAAAAGGGGTAGTGCATTGTTTTGGAGGCAATCTGGTCCAAGCAAAAGGGTTTATTGATTTTGGTTTTTATATTGGTTTTACCGGTATTATTACTTTTAAAAAATCATTGGAATTGCGGGAGATAGCAAAAATTATACCGCTGGAAAAAATATTAGTGGAAACCGATGCGCCTTTTTTGGCACCCGAACCGCATCGAGGAGAACGTAACGAACCGATTTATGTCGAGTTTGTTGCAAAAAAAATTGCCGAGGTTAGGGCGGTGAGTTTTGAAGAAGTGGCGAGAACCACAACAGCCAATGCAAAAAAGCTTTTTGGGATTTAAATAAAAAAGTAAAATAAAAAACCGGCTATAAAAGCTGGTTTTTTTTCTTGTACCATCACTACGCAGATGATTATAAAATATACAAGAAAGGTGATGTTGAAAATCGAACTGCCGATGATCAGCGCTTTGTCTGAAACCATGAGATATTTGGCGCTGAAAATCATTGTCGCAAGCAGTCTTGCCAGCACCTCGTAAAAGGAGATATCCTTAGCGGTTTTTCTTTTTAAGGTTTTCTTGATCTGGATGATCATGCCGGCTGACAAGAAGACAAATGCCAAAATTACTGAATAGTTAAGTAAAGCGTTCAATAGTTCTCCTTTTTAATTTTTTAAAAAGCGTGTTTTTGTAGTTGTTTTATGTTTTTGTATTTTTACCATATTTTTTCAAGTAAGTCAATAGTGGAAGAGGGGGGGGGTGTTAAAAGCTAAAAATTTTTTTGTTGACCAAAAATAAAAAGTGCTTTATAATATTGTTGTTTTTTCGTAGCTGCTTTTGAAAAATATGACCAAAGATAAAAAAACCGGGGATTCAAATGATTTGTGGTGGCGTCCCGCGTTGATACTTTTTTTTCAACTTAGCGGTTGGATAGCCTTTCCGGTTATCGGCGCCATATTTATCGGGCAATGGCTTGATAAAAAATACGGTACCGATCCTTGGCTCTATCTGGCGGCGGTTGGGGTTGCTTTTGTTATTTCGACCTTTGGTATAGTTCGCGAAGCTGGAGCGGCAATAAAACAAATGGAAGAGTTTAATAAAAAAGAAAAAAAAGATGACAAGTGAAGCTGGCGACAACAATATAGAAACGCAAATTTCTGGCGTTCATAGTGAAGTACAGACCGAAATCGGTCATGAGCCGACTCTTTTTGCTGAACCGATATTTCATGTGGGTAGCTTTGGCGTTACCAATTCGTTGATTAATACTTGGGTGGTCGTTATATTAGTTGTTGTATTGTCATTGGCCGTGCGTTTGCGATTGAAAGAAACACCAAAAGGTATTCAAAATATTTTCGAAATGGTTGTTGACGGGGCGCTGAATCTTTGCGATACCGTTACCGGCAGCAGGGCAAAGTCGCTGAAATTTTTTCCCATTGCCTTCGCTCTTTTTTTGTTTGTTCTTTTAAACAATTGGCTGGGATTGTTGCCGGGAGTCGGTTCGATCGGTTTTAATGAAGTTGCAGAAGGTCATAAAGTATTTATTCCATTATTTCGCGGCGGTACGGCTGATTTGAACACTACGTTAGCGCTTTCATTGTTCGCCGTTGTCGGTTCGCATATTGCCGGGGTATTGATGATTGGTTTTTGGAAACATTTTAATAAATTTATCAATCTTAAAGCTTTAGCCGAAATTCCGAAAAAAGTTTTGCGTGATCCGGCGATTGTACTAGTAAACCCGATCAAGGCTTTTGTCGGCATAGTTGAGGTTATCGGTGAAGTTGCCAAAGTCGCCTCTTTATCCTTCCGGTTATTCGGTAATATTTTTGCCGGAGAAGTACTGCTTAGTTCCATGGCGGCTTTATTTGCCTTTATTCTGCCGATTCCTTTTATGTTTTTAGAGATAATCGTCGGTATTATTCAGGCTTTAATTTTTGCAGTCTTGACTTTAGTTTATTTGACTATTGCCAGTACGGCAGAAGAACATTAACTAGTTGCCAGTGTTTAGTTGTTAGATTTTTTTAACCACTAACTACTGTCTGTTAGTCATTATTAATTAGGAAATAATTAAATGATCATCAGGGGACTATAAACAAAAAAACAGTCTAAATTGATGGTCAATATATTAAAAAAAATATGGATTTAACAATGCTTGCGAAAGCCTTGGCAATCGGCATTGGTTCTATCGGACCAGCGCTTGGTATTGGTAAAATCGGTGCTAAGGCCATGGAATCAATCGGTCGTAATCCTGAAGCCGCCGGCAAGATTCTTGTCCCGATGCTGCTTGCCATGGCGTTTGCCGAAGCGGTTGCTATTTACGCCTTGGTTATCGCTTTTGGTATCAAATAATACTTTTTGACGAACGGAGGATCAGTCGTTTTAGACTAGTCCTTCGGGGTTAAAAAATATTAGCTACCCAATATGGAATCATTAATTGAAACGTTTCATCTTGACGTAAAATTGGTTATCGCTCAGCTGGTAAATTTTGTTATTGTTCTTTTGGTTTTGTGGTTTTTTGCGCTCAAACCTTTACTCAAGACTATGAATGAGCGTTCGGCAAAAATAGAAAAAAGTTTGCGCGACGCCCAAGAAATCGAAGAGCGTGTCAAGAGTAGTAAAAAGGAAAGAGAAGAGAAAATTGCTGAAATTAAAAGAGAGTCTTTGGAGATTTTAGCTCAAACCCAGGTACAGGCTGAGGAAAATCGTAAAGAAACAATAAATAAAACCAAGGAAGATGTCGCCAAATTGGTAAACCAGGGCAAAGAACAGCTGGCGGCGGAAAAAGACAAGATGGTGTCTGCGGCTAAAACAGAAGTCGCAGATTTGGTAGTGGCTGTCACAAAAAAGGTTCTTGGCAGCGCTTTGACCAAAGATATCGACAAAAAAGTAATAGAAGATGCAATAGAGAAGATAAAATAATTAATTTATGAAAAAGCTTTCTGCTAAAAAATACGCCGCCGCTTTTTATCAAGCAACCGCAGATATGAGTAAGACCCAGGTTGACCAAGCAGCTGAAAATTTGGTTGGAATGCTTTTTAAAAATAAAAGTTTAAAACTAGCAGATCGGATAATCGAGGAGTTTACCGAGTATGACAAGCAGCAAACTGGAGTGATCGATGTTGTTGTTTACTCGGCGCGACCGTTAGACCAAGCGGCAAAGAAAAGTTTGGTAGAGAAGATAAAAAAAATTAATCGGGCTGTCAAGATAAATGTTAACAATGTGGTTGACGAGGGTCTGCTGGGCGGTATGGTCTTGAAAATCGGCGACCAGATTTTAGATGCCAGTATTAATACCTGTTTGGACGATTTGCGGCAAAACATTATTTAAAAAATATAATATTTAAATTTATTTTATGTCTAGCACTACAAAAGATTACATTATTGAAAGTCTAAAAAAACAGATTAAGGATTTTAAAACCGGAGTAAGGCTGGAAAACACCGGTACGGTGGTTGAAGTCGGAGATGGCATCGCCCGTATCGCCGGGTTGTCTGAATGCATGTCTTCGGAAATGTTGGAGTTTCCCGGGAAAATTTTTGGCGTGGCGCTAAATCTGGAAGAAGAATCTGTTGGGGCAATGATTTTGGGCGATTATGTGGGGATAAAAGAAGGTGATACGGTAAAAACTACCGGCAGAATATTGGAAGTTCCGGTGGGAGACGGGCTAATCGGTAGGGTAGTCGATCCGCTCGGGGCGCCGTTAGACGGCAAAGGAGATATTAAAGCTGCTACTTATTATCCGGTAGAGAAAATTGCTCCTCGCGTTATCACCCGCGAAGCGGTTCGCCAATCTCTACAAACCGGTATTAAGGCGATTGATGCTATGATTCCCATTGGTCGCGGTCAGCGTGAATTGATTATCGGCGATCGTCAAACCGGTAAAACCGCTATTGCCATCGACACGATTATCAACCAAAAAGGTCAAAACGTTATTTGCATTTATGTGGCGATCGGTCAAAAGGAATCAAAAATTGCTCGTATCGTTGCCGAACTAGAAAAGCGCGGAGCCATGGAATATACCATCGTGGTGGTAGCCGGCGCTTCTGATCCGGCTTCGCTTTCTTACATTGCTCCTTATGCTGGTTGCGCTATGGGTGAATATTTTATGGATCAAGGAAAAGATGTTTTGGTAGTATACGATGATTTATCTAAACACGCCGTCGCTTATCGAGAAATATCTTTACTCTTGCGCCGTCCGCCAGGACGAGAAGCTTATCCAGGAGATATTTTTTATCTACATTCTCGTTTATTGGAACGTGCCGCCAAACTTAGCCAGGAAAATGGCGGTGGTTCGTTGACTGCTTTACCGATTATCGAAACTCAGGCCGGAGACGTTTCGGCTTATATTCCGACTAATGTTATTTCTATTACCGACGGACAGATTTTTTTGGAGAGCGATTTGTTTTATCAAGGTGTCCGTCCGGCTCTTAATACAGGTATTTCCGTTTCTCGCGTCGGATCAGCTGCACAGATAAAGGCGATGAAAAAAGTAGCGGGTAAGCTAAAACTTAGCATGGCGCAATATCGCGAACTCGCCGCTTTCGCCCAGTTTGGTTCTGATTTGGACGAAACTACCCGTAATCAGTTAAGTCTTGGTCAGCGCATGCAAGAAATACTTAAGCAAGGTCAGTATGTACCGATGTCGATTGATCATCAGGTAATTATTATTTATGTCGGTATCAACGGATATCTCAATGATGTGCCAGTGGAGAAAGTACAGGAATTTGAGGCCGGTTTTCATAAATATCTGGATATTAACGGTAAGAAGGTGCTACAAGAAATTGTCAGTAAAAAAGATTTGACTGAAGAAATAGAAAATGGAATAAAAAATTTGGTTAACGATTACAAGCAGACACTGGATTATATAATTAAATAGACGCATTAAGCTTGCAGCCCGCGGTCTATCGCCGCGTGTTGAAAGCCGAAAGCTATTTTATGCCTAGTACTAGGGATATAGTTCGCCGGATCAAATCGGTGAAAAACACTAAAAAAATTACCAAAGCCATGGAAATGGTGTCTTCTTCCAAAATGCGTAAAGCGGTTGGCGGCGTTTTGGCGACTCGTCCTTACGCTACGCTTGCTTGGCAGCTGGTTTTAAGCGTTGCCGGAAAAACTAAATCCGGACTGCACCCGTTGCTTACCCGTCGGGCACAAGTCAAAAAAATCGCTTTGGTTTTAGTCAGTTCCAACAGGGGATTGTGCGGTTCTTTTAACCAACAGGTAGTCAGGGTGGCTAAAGAATATTTACGACGGGCTCAGGAAAAAAACCCGGAACTAGCTGCTGATTTTTTGGTGCTGGGTAGAAAGTCGGCAAAAATCATTTCCCGAATGGGATATAATCTGGTCGCTGAGTTTGAAAAAGCCGACGTGGTGGAAAACTCTCTCAGTATTAGACCGCTTGCCAAAATGCTGGTTAAAGATTTTTTGTCCGGTAAATATGATCAGGTGGTTTTGGTTTATACCGACTATATTTCTTCACTGCGACAAATAGCGCGCACCAAACAGATTTTGCCGATAATTCCTGATCCCGACCAAATGCTAGGCATAGTCGAAAAAGCGGTTGATAGTGTCGACGGTTCGGTTGAGCAACAAAATTTTGAGTATTTATTTGAACCAAATCCCAAAATTATTTTGCAGGAATTGTTACCCAGATTACTGGAAGTTCAGGTTTATCAGGCTTTACTGGAAAGCAATGCTTCTGAACACAGCGCTCGAATGTTGGCGATGCGTAACGCTAGCGACGCCGCCGGCGACATGATTAATGAGTTAACGTTGATATATAACCAGGCGCGGCAGGCGGCAATTACCAGGGAAATAGCCGAAATTGCCGGCGGTAAGGCAGCGTTGGAATAGTTACAAATTAATAATTTAGTGTTTGATAGTTGGTAGTTAGATTTTTTTACTAACCACTAACCACTAACCACTAATAACTATTATTATGAACAAGGGAAAAATTAAACAAGTTATCGGCGCGGTCGTGGACGTGGCTTTTACTGAAAAATTGCCCGGGATTTACAATGCTCTAAAAGCCAAAATGCCAAATGGTCAAACTTTGGTTTTGGAGGTTCAGCAGCATTTGGGCAGTAGCTTGGTGAGAACCGTTGCCATGGGTACGACTGATGGTTTAAAGCGAGATCAGGAAATAGTCGATACCGGCGAGCCGATAGTTATGCCGGTTGGTGACGAAGTTCTTGGCAGGATGTTTAATGTTTTGGGTGAACCGTTGGACAATAAAGAACCGGTCAGTGTAAAAAAATATTATCCGATTCATCGCGCGGCTCCAGAGTTTAAAGAGCAATCAGGAAAAGTAGAAATATTAGAAACCGGTATTAAAGTTATTGATTTGATTTGTCCTATCGTCAAAGGCGGCAAGGTCGGTTTGTTTGGCGGCGCCGGCGTAGGTAAAACCGTGGTGATTCAGGAATTGATTCGTAACATCGCCCAGGAGCACGGTGGTTACTCTGTTTTTGCCGGTGTGGGTGAACGCTCCAGGGAAGGCAACGATTTATATCGCGACATGGAAGCTTCCGGCGTGTTGGAAAAAACCGCCTTGGTTTTTGGTCAAATGAACGAACCGCCGGGAAGTCGTCTGCGAGTCGCCTTATCTGGTTTAACATTAGCCGAATATTTCCGGGATGAAAAAAATCAAGACGTTTTGTTGTTTATAGATAATATTTTTCGTTTTACTCAAGCGGGTTCAGAAGTGTCAGCTTTGCTTGGTCGTATTCCGTCAGCTGTCGGTTATCAGCCGACACTAGCTACTGAAATGGGTGAACTGCAGGAAAGAATCACTTCTACCCCTAAAGGATCGATTACCTCTATGCAGGCGGTTTACGTTCCAGCTGACGATTTGACTGATCCGGCGCCAGCTACCACTTTTGGTCATTTGGATTCGACCGTGGTGCTATCTCGTTCGCTGTCCGAGCTTGGTATTTATCCTGCCGTTGATCCTCTGGATTCCACTTCCACTATTCTCGATCCGCTGATTGTCGGACAAGAGCATTATAATGTGGCTCGTATGGTGCAAAAAGTCTTACAGCGCTATAAAGATTTGCAGGATATTATCGCGATTTTAGGTATGGAAGAACTTTCTGACGAGGACAGAATCGCCGTTTCTCGCGCTAGGAAAATCCAGAAATTTTTGTCCCAGCCGTTTTTTGTGGCGGAGACTTTTACCGGCACAGAAGGTCGTTACGTAACGTTAAAGGAAACCATTCGTGGTTTTAAAGAAATTTTGGACGGTAAACACGACGACAAACCAGAGCAGTCTTTTTACATGAAAGGTAGTATTGATGAAGTGAAATAGGGGGTTAGGAAGTCAGGATGTTAGAAATATGCCTAACCACTAAAGACTAACTACTGTTTATTATGAAAAAAATAAAATTCGAAATTACCACTCCGGAGCGCAAGGTTTACTCGCAAGAAGTCGACCAGGTTACTATTCCGACCGTGCAAGGGGAAATTACGGTACTACCAGGGCACATTCCTTTGGTTTCGGCTGTTTTACCGGGAGAACTGCGTACTGTCAAAGACGGTGAGGAAGCGATATTTGCCATCGCCGGTGGTTTTATTGAAGTATTGCCAGATAAGGTGACTATCCTTGCTGACAGCGCCGAATATGCCGAAGAAATAGACGAGAAGCGAGCCGAAGAAGCGAAAGCCAGGGCGGAAAAGTTGCTTTCCGAAAAACGTTTCGATTCCGAAGAGTTTGCCGCGCTGAGCGCCCAAATCGAAAGAGAGTTGGTGCGGATTAAGGTTGCCAAAAAGAAAAAATACCGCAATTTACCAAACCAACCGTTAGATAAATAGTCTGCGTTGACCAAGACATTAATTTATAATAATCTAAAATAATTTATCAATATGTCACACAACTGTAGGAATATTTTAGTTCGATGCATGGATTTTCGGCTGCACGAAGCAATCGAAAAATGGCTTGTAATTCATAGTTATGTCGGTGATATCGATTTAGTGTCTGTCGCCGGCGCTTGTAAAACTTTTGTCGCCGATCCCGACAGTGTTGAAGCCGGTTTTCTTTTTCGGCAGATCGAGTTGTCACACGAATTACACGGTAGCAATCGAGTGATTCTTACTCAGCACGAAGACTGTGGCGCTTATGGCGGGACGGCGGCGTTTGCTTCGACCGAAGATGCCAAAAAGTATCTGGTTGATGACATGCGCAAGTTGAAAGAAAAGATTAGCGCCAAGTGGCATGGTATGGACGTCCAAATGCTCTGGATCTATCAGAAAGACGGTGGATGGGATTTCGAAGAAGTTTCCTAAAATCTCTAACAATCGTCCTTAGAAATAAGGACGATTTTTTTACAATAAAAAAATCGGGCACTGCATTTAGCGCCCGATTTGTTAATGTTTATTGGCTGAGAGAAAAGTCTACTAAGCGTAACTCATCGTCATTCATCTGTTTGACCGAGTCGGTCATCCAAATGACTTCGGTTTTTTTACCGATTTCGTCGAGCACCGCGCAGATGAAAAAGCCTTTCCCGCCGGGGTATTCGATTAAATAGCGAGGCATGGTACCAAATGTTTGTTGGATAATACTTCCTTTGGTAAGGATTTTATTTTGTTCGACCCGTCGTGCTTTGCTTTCAGCCCAATCAGCGATCGTGGGGTATCGTTTGTAATCAGTGCTGTTTTCAAGGTCGAACTCTTCTGGCAACATATACTGAGTGGCAGCGAACCAAAATTCTTTGTCAGAGAGGACAGCTGCCTTTTTTTCCAATTCCAAGATTTTTTGTTCTTGCCGACGCAGTAATTCTTTTTTTGCTTCGGTTTTCGCATCGCAAATTTTTGCTGCCAGATCGTCTCGAGAGGTTTTTACTTGTTTGCGGAGTTCCTGCGCCTTTTTTTCATGTTGGTGCTGAATTTTTTCTGCAAGTTTTTTACCTTGACCGCAGAATTTTTCGTACAATTTTTCCGTTTCCGGAAGAAGAAATTGTGGCATCTTGGCCACTCCTTTCGTGATAGTGCCAGTCCGTTAGGCTGGCGGTTTCAATGAACGCTCGTTAATCTTGTCAGCCTGCGCTTGGCAAACCTCCAAGATTGACGCCTGAGAATACTATACCTTATGATTTTGGGATAATATTGTCAATAGCACGGATTTATGAGAAGCGCTGAGTTGTCAGATATTTACCCGCAAGATATAATAAGCGCATGAATATAAATTTTGAAACAATCGATTTGATAATAGTATTGATAGTTTTGGCGTTTATTATTACTTTTTTGATTTCTTATAAAAGATTCTCACCCTGGATACCAACTGACAAAAAAGATTGGCAGCGGATTTTTGCTTTAGCGGAGTTCAAAGATTGTGACGTTTTTTACGATCTTGGCTGTGGTGCTGGAGCACTGGTCTTTGAAGTGAATAAGAGATTTGGTATTAAAACCGTCGGTATCGAAGTTTCCTTATTTATGTATTTGATTTGTCGGATCAGGCAAATATTTCACCCTAGCGAAAATTTGTTTTTCCGGCGAGATAATTTTTTTCACGTGGATTTATCCGAAGCGACAGTAGTGTATTTTTTTGGAATTCCTACTAATTTAGAAAATAATGAGCTCCCGGAAAAATTACGAAAAGAATTAAAACCCGGAACCAGGGTGATTTCTTACGCCTTTGCTATTCCAGGCTGGACGCCGACCAGTATTGATCGTCAATCTCCGGATGGAGTGTCGATTATCATATACAAATTGTAAAAACAGTAATTTTTTTGACGGGGAAAACTGCCGTTTTTTGCGGTTGCTTTTTTATGAAAAATTATCTAAAGTACTTTAATGACCTTTTACAAATAAAGTGCTAATAACTGACGCAGAAAATAAATGCGTAGAAGGGGGTAGTCGTGGATGTTATCCCGCTAGGCGCGGTTGGTCAGGTAACTGGTTCTTGTACGCTGTTGGTTCATGCTGGCAGCGGCATACTGGTTGATATGGGGTCGCAACAGGGTAATGTTGCTAAAGCATATACCCACAACAGTTCTTTGGTTCATCAACTGGCTCGTTTGCAGGTGAATTTGAGGTACGTGTTGGTAACCCATTCACACATCGACCACAGCGGTCTTTTGCCGCTACTGCGAAAGAGGGGATTTCATGGTCAAGTGATTGTTTCTTCTCCGACTCGGGAATTGTTGCCCTTGATGTTGATCGATTCAGCCCGTATTGCCAAACAAGAAGCGTTGTGGCTGGAAAAACATCGGCGCAAACTAGATCAGGCTCGCCGACAGACCGGAGACCAAGACCTAAGAGGTAAAGGCAAAAAAGACAAGCCGCGGCACGATCGTCAAAATTCCAAGGGCGGAGGCATGTCGGAGGCCATTTATCCTCTTTATTCTGAACAGGACGTGGAATGGCTGACAGAGAGACTGGTTGATCGACCGCCAAATGAGTGGAAACCGTTAAAAGGCATGGCCGACGACATGGAGTTGAAGCTTCTGCCTACTGGTCATATTCTTGGGTCAGTGGCTTTTCTTATCCGTTGGCGCGAAGGAAGTCGTAAGCGTTCAATCTTGTTTACTGGCGATGTCGGACGGAAAAAGAACATGATTCTTTATCCGAGACAAGATTTCTTGGGCTTGCCGTCGGACGAAAGATTTCCTGATCTGGTGGTTACCGAGTCGACTTATGGAGCGGACCGCCACCTGTCGTTTGAAGTCTCAAAACAAGAAATGATCGAAAAAATTCGTCAAACACACGATCGTGACGGCAAGGTGCTGATCGCCGCTTTTTCTCTGGAGCGTACTCAGGAGCTGCTTTACATGCTCTATACGCTGCGTGAAGAAGGGGTAATACCGCAGATGCCTATTTATCTGGACAGTCCGTTGGCAATTAAAGTCAGCAACGTTTACTCTCAACTTGCCGGTTATTTGCGGGAGTTGCAGTATCCGGATTTTTTGACCAACGGCGGCATTACCCAGACCCTGGATAAAACCGAGTCGCAGCAGTTGAACGCTAAGCAGCGGGTTATTATCATGGCGGCGTCCGGCATGTGTGATGCCGGTCGAATTGTTCATCATTTGGCGAATGGCATTGACGATCCTCGTAATTTGGTGATTTTGACCGGATTTTCCGTTCGCGAATCTCGCGGTCGTAAAATCGCCATGTCTCAAAAGGGAACGCGGTTAAGGATTTACGGTCAGTCAAAAATTATCAGAGCCGATGTATTGACGCTTTTTGGCATCTCGGCTCACGAAGACGGACCCGGTATGGTGGATTTTTTGCGGCAGCATATTGATGAAAAAAACCGGGTTATGCTGCTTCATGGCGAGGCGGAAAACGCGCAAGCCTTGCGTCGTTTGCTTATCGCGGATCAATCAAGTCGTTTTCGTGATATTGGCAGACGAATTATCGTTCCCGAAGAAAAGGAGGATATAACCAAAATTTTATAACAATCAAATCCGGCGGGAGTTATCTCGCCGGTTTTTTTATGCAAAAAGAAAAGCGGATCCTTTCGAATCCGCTTGATGAATAATTTGTCGACAGCGACGCTATTTGCCGTTCCACTTTTGCTGCATGGCGGCGGCCATTTCGACCAAAGCCACCTTTTTTTGCTCGACATCTTTGGCTTCGTCGAGCACCGCCCGTCGACCGCAGGCGTCGCACTGGACTTCGTTCGCGCCTTTGCGGGCACGGGTTGCCGTGCCGCAGATGCAAACGTACCAGCGCTTACCCTGGGGGATGAAAGCGGCGTCGGTCGACTCGAGACCGAGCCACATGACCGCCGCTTCGAACATTTTGTGGGTAATGCCCCACATTTCCGGACGCTCGCTGATTTTGTTTGCCTCCAGAACCAACGCCTTGAACATTCGGTGCGCGTCGGCGCTGAGACGGTTGACGCCCACGTTGAGCGATTTTGCGCTGGCGAAGTCGCGGAATTGCGAAAACAGTTTCCGTTCGCGGATTTTCGCCGCGATTTTTTCGATCACCTGCGCTTCCTCGACTTTGAACCCGAGTGCCACGATCGGCGCCAGGCGCATTTCCTCGGCGCGCTGGACCGCCTTCTCTTCGGCGGTCAGGTTTTTTTGCAGCCGCACGAATAGGGCGCCGCGCTCCGGGTCTTTGGGTTTGTTGTCGTGGACAACGTCCACGAGCCACCGTTCGCCGTCGTCAGGCAGGGGTGATGTCCACAAAACGTTTTTTTTGCCAGCTTTGATCGATTCGACGTGACGGTGATAGCCGTTCACGAAGACGATTTTGTTTCGTCTTTTTTTGTCTTTCTGGATTTTGCCCATGATGTTGTCGCCGTCCTTTTGGAAGACGACAACGATCATGTCGTTGGTTTTTTTGGCGACCGGCACGGTGATCGTGCCCGGGGTGGCGGTGATTGTTGTGATCGCGACCATTCTCTTTACCTCCTTAGTTCTGAAAGTTCTGAAAAAAAATATTGGTTGTCAATTTTCAAATCTTTATATAATAGCATTTTAGAATATTTTTGTCAATAGTAAAAAGAAATAGTAAATAAAGGGTGATTTTTTGTTGTGGATAAGTATTCTTGACGTTCGGTTTTTGTTCGGTATAATAGAAGTATGAATCACCGGGTGATGATTGGCGGTTAGCAAATAATAAATAATTAGGCCCACTAATTTGTCTTGGCACGAGCGAAGACGATTTAAAAAAAGCTAGCCGCTAAAAATCAAAAGTTGATTCTGTCCCTAACCCCCAACTACTAACTACCATCTACCAATATGGGTCTCACCAAAAAACAACAAGAAATAATCGAATACATCCGTGATTTTATTATTGCCCATAGTTACTCTCCTAGCTTTCGTGAAATTGCCAGTCATTTTAAGCTTTCTTCAGTAGCAACGGTTGCCCAGCATATTGAGGCGTTGGAGAAAAAGGGCTTGCTGCGTCGTTCGACTAATGAGGCCAGGTCGATAGAGCTGATTTCGGTGGAAAGCGATGATATAAATATTACCGAGATAGTTAATTTACCTTTGATGGGTCTGATTGCTGCCGGTGAACCGATAGAAGCGATAGCTAATCCCGAGCCGATAGCCATTCCGGCAAATTTAGTACTTCATAAAGAAAATTCTTATGTCTTGCAGGTAAAAGGCAGCAGTATGATCGAAGACGGGATCTTGGACGGCGACTACGTAGTGGTAGAGCGCAATCCTAGCCCTAACAACGGTGACACAGTAGTAGCGCTGCTTGATAACGCCTATGCCACACTAAAAAGATTTTATCGGGAAGTCGGCAGGATTCGTCTGCAACCGGCCAACAAAGACATGGACCCGATTTACGTCAAAGATCCGTTGATTCAGGGCGTGGTCAGGGCGGTAATAAGAAATTATAAAACGGTGTAACTTTATATAAAGAAAAACCCACCAGGACGAGAGTCGGTGGGTTTTATATTTTGCTAGTAGCGCAGCAACTTTTTGGTATTGGCGAACCAAATTGTCGCCCGCTGTTTTTTGTTACAGTGTGGGCAGGTGCAGGTGATAACGCAACCCGCAACTATTTTTTTGATAATTTCTTTTGTTGCCACCGCTGTTTTGGTATCGGCGGCAAATTCGCGGCGGCAATGACTACAACTGATGATCAGAGCTTTCATTTTTTTTTGATTCACTCCTGTTTCAGGCGTTCCTGATGTTGGTCGATAAAATTGATCAGACCATTGACGCCGTTGGTTGCGATAACGTCGCCATTTACTTTGTCGTTGAATAACTTTTTTTCTTTCTCCGTCAAGGCAAAGGCGTTGATATTTTTTTCCTGCAAATTACGAACGATCAGATCCGCCGCCGCTTTACTGACCGGTTGCAGCATTTGTCCGGTTTGAGAGTGAAATCCCGGACGGTTGTAAAGTTCAAAACGTCCGTTTTGGTCTTGGCTGAACCAGTACATTGCCTCGCCGGTTCGCGGATCAAACAGTTGGATCTCGGCATAAGGGATGATTTTTGTCGCCCGTTCCGGTAGGGCGACCGCTGTCGTCACCGGTTTCACCAGTGTGGCGTAAACCGGATGGACTTTGTACTTGCAGTTGACGTATTCGATATCGCCCCCGGGTATTTGGGCGTAACATTTTACCGCTTTGCCGTTTTGGTCAAAGTTTGGCTCGACCGCCATGATAAAAAGCATGACGTAATAACTGATCATGACGACGGCTAAAATCGCTATTCCTGCCGGGCGATTTTTGCGGGTGATATGCATTCCGTAGAGCACTACTACGGCCATGACAACAGCAATAGCATTGGCAAGGTAGACGTTCATATTGGTCTGTCCTACGATTTTGTCGGCGATCCATGGATAGACCGTGATTAGGACAAGCAGCGAGTCCAGTCCGGCGATAAAGACAAAAACGACTAATGCGGCTGCTAAAGAAATTATCGCCAGGGCGATTTTTGCCGGTTTGGCACTGGCGCTGTACATAATTTTGAGCAGTACACCGCTGGCCGCCAGCAGCAAGCCAAAAGATGATAGCCAGATTCTGCCGAATTTTGCGCCGATTACCGTGATAATCAAGGCGATGATTAACGAGATGGCAAAACCAGTATTTGTTTTAACCCATTGAATATTCATTGTTGTTCCTCGCTTTTTTGGTTATTCGTGTCGTTTATTCTGCAGGTTTTTCGACCAGGTCAGGAAAATTTTTTCTTCATTCGAGACTGTCGGCTGTCCGCTGCGGTATCGGCGGTCCGGAACTACCCGAGCCGTGGGGTACGAGATGTGGCGGTCCCGTGACAGCATCGCGATTTATTTGTTGCTGATTTTTTGTTTGTTCCTGAATCTTTTCCCACGATTGTTGCTTTAACTTTTCCAGGTCCTCAGCTGGAAGGTTGGTGAATTTCGGCATTATTTCATTGCCTTGATTTTTCCCGTACCTCTGACTGAATTCTTTTAAGGTTTCGCGGAGGTTCTGCAGGTTACCTTCATTGTTGAGAACTTCACTGGCGGTAATGCCAGCGTCGAGCTGCCTTTTCACCGACAGTAAATTTTCGTTGGAACTTTTGGACTCAAAGATGTATTGGTTTATGTAATCAATATATCCCTGGTTGGCGGCGATGCATTGCAGTCTGTTGTTTGCCTTTTGACTATTTACAGCCTGCTGGTAAGTTTCGATTCCTTCTTCTTTTTTTATTTTATTCAGTTCCATCTGGCATTCTTTGGCCGCTGATTTTAAGGATTGGAGAGCACCTTCGGCCTTATTGATTTCTTGGTTGATTTTTGTCATAGTTGATTCAATTTCTTGTTTGTTTCTCCTCAATTCGTCGCGCAGACTGTTTTGCTGAGCAGTCTGGTCGTCTTTTTTTATTTTTTTATCTTTACAAGCCGTGGCTCCTACTGCCAGCGATAGAATTGTTGCCATGATAAAGAGATGAGCAAGAAATCTGAAGAAACTGTTGTTTTTTTTACCCACGATGTTTTCTCCTTCGTTTAAAGCAGTGTTTCCCAGGATTGACGTTTGTCAGGTGACCGACGGTGTGGTCTTGAAAGTAGTTGTAGATACCGGAAATACCCAGCCAGATCAGATAAGGGGCGCCAAAAATACCTAAAATTACCAGAGAAGGGTCGTTAAAAAAATCATTGGTGTTTTTATTTTTTTCCCCTCATGTTTGAATTCTCCTTTTTTATCCCTTATTTTAAGGGGTTTTGTCAAAGTTCTATTTCAATATGTTATACGTCTTTCACTTTAAAAAGTCAACAGTGTTTAGACTATGAAAAATAGCCAAGACTGTGCTAAAATATTGGCAGTATGGAAACCAAAGAAATAACTAAAAATCTTAATTTGGAGCAAAAAGAAGCAGTCACTTATGGCGACGGTCCGGTGTTGATTGTAGCTGGTGCTGGAACTGGTAAAACCACGGTGATTACTCAGAGAATCGCTTGGTTGATTTTGGAAGGTAAAGCTAAACCCGAAGAAATACTGGCGGTTACTTTTACGGAAAAAGCCGCCGCAGAAATGGAAGAGCGAGTCGATCAGCTTTTACCTTATGGTTATATTGATTTGTGGATTTCTACCTTTCATTCTTTTTGTGAAAAAATCCTCAAGCAACACGCGTTAGATATCGGTTTATCCAATGATTTTCAGATCCTTGATGATACGGCGCAATGGTTGTTAGTGCGGGAGAATCTCGATCGGTTTAATCTGGATTACTACCGACCGTTGGGAAATCCCACTAAATTTATTCATGCGTTACTTAAACATTTTTCCCGCGCCAAAGACGAAGTGATTCGACCGCAAGATTATTTGGAATATGCCGAAAAATTGAAGATCAATTTGGATGGTATGGAGAGTACAAAAGGAAAAGTATCGGTTAAAGCAATTAGAGATAAAAAGAAGAAAATAGAGGAAGAAAAAAATGATGATAATTTGGAGGTAAAAAGGATCAACGAAGTAGCAGAAGCGTATCATGTTTATCAGCAGTTGTTGTTAGAAAATAACGCGTTTGATTTTGGTGATTTGATCAACTATACGCTCAAACTTTTTCAGGATCGACCAAAAATTTTAAAAAGATATCAGGAGCAGTTTAAGTATGTTTTGGTTGACGAGTTTCAGGACACTAACTGGGCGCAGTATCAGTTGATTAAGCTTCTAGCCGAGCCGCAAAATAACGTTACCGTGGTTGGCGATGACGATCAAGCTATTTACCGTTTTCGCGGCGCTTCGATTTCCAATATTTTGGAATTCAAAAGTGATTATCCAGAGTCCAGAGAAATAGTGTTGACTCAAAATTATCGTTCGGCGCAAATTATCCTAGATGCCGCTTACGATTTTATTCAGCATAACAACCCCAATCGTCTAGAATGTAAGCTTAACGAGTCGGAGGAAATTTTAGCTCAAGCCAAGAAAAAAGGTGTAGACGTAAAGAGGTTCAAAAAAATTGATAAAAAATTAGTTTCACCAACTAAGATCAAAGGCGCTATCGAACATTTATCTTTCAAAACTGCCAGTCAGGAAGTCGACGGTGTGATTAAAAAGATTTTAGAATTAAAAAAAGCAGACAAAGATTTACTTTGGTCTGATTTTGCTATATTAGTTCGTGCCAATAGTCACGCCAAACCTTTTAATAGTGCCTTGGCGCGGGTTGGTATTCCGTTTCAGTTTTTGGCTTTACGCGGACTTTATTCCAAGGATATTATTTTAGATGTTTTAGCTTATTTTAACTTGCTGGATAATTATCATGAGAGTCCGGCGGTTTGGCGGGTATTAAATTTTCCAGTGTTCAATATTTCCAATCAAGATCTGGTTGAACTCTCGCATCAAGCATATTACAAAGGTTGGTCGTTATTTGAGAGTTTGCAAAAAGCGGCGTTGAATAATAAGTTGTCGCCAAAAACCGTAGAAGAGGTTAGTAGGATTTTGACTCTCATTGAGCGGCACAGTCATCTGGCGCGAGAAAAAACCGTTGGTGAGTTGCTTGTTACTTTTTTGACCGATATCGGTTACCTGGAATATCTAAAGGATCATGAAGATACTGTAGGTAGAGAGGGATTAGATTATTTACGGCAGTTTTATAATAAAATAAAGGCTTTTGAGCAGGAAAGTGATCCGGCAACACTGAAGCAATTTATGCAGAAAATTAGATTGGAGTTGGAGGCTGGCGATGAAGGGTCACTGCAATTAGACATGGAAGCCGGACCAGATGTGGTGCGGGTAATGACCGTGCATGGATCAAAGGGTTTGGAGTTTAAGTATGTTTTTATCGTCAATATGGTGCAGTTGCGCTTTCCGACTCCGGAGCGCGAAGATGCTATAGAAATACCGGATGAGCTAATAAAAGAAGTTTTGCCGGAAGGCGATGTTCATTTACAAGAAGAACGGCGGTTGTTTTATGTAGCGATGACTCGGGCTAAAACCGGATTATTTTTTACTTCAGCGCAAGATTATGGCGGGGCACGACGCAAAAAGATGTCAAGATTTTTGGATGAAATCGGTTATAAAAGTGAAGTTAATGAAGATAAAAAAGTAATCAAAGAAAAAATCGATGACATTAAATATAACGTGACAAAAAAAGAGAAAGTGTTTTATTTGCCGATTCCCAAAAAATTTCCTTTTTCGCAACTGTCATCCTTTGATAAATGTCCATTGCAGTACAAATACGCCTATATTCTCAAGATTCCTACTTTTGGTAAGCCCAGCTTTAGCTTTGGTTCAACTATCCATAATACGCTGCAAAAATTTTTTGAAAAAATGGTTCAAGGCGGCGGCGGTCAAGTTGATTTGTTTGGTGAAAGTAAAAATAGCAAGGAGCCAAAAATCCCGTCGTTAGAAGTATTACTTGATTTGTATGAAAATTGTTGGATAGACGCGTGGTATCCAGATCCTGATATTAAAAAGAAATATAAAGAAAAGGGTCGGAAGATATTGAAAGAATATTATCAGGTGATCAAGGAGACCAAGCCACAACCGTTGCGGTTGGAAAGTCCTTTTGTTATTAAGGTCGGACCTTATAGTATTTCTGGTAGAGTTGATCGTATCGATCAGATCGCCGATGGTGTGGAAATTATCGACTACAAAACCGGTCAGGCTAAAACCGAAGCCAAAGATGATGACAAAAATCAACTTTTGATTTATCAGTTAGCTGCCGAAGAGTCTTTCGGACTAAAGCCGACTAAATTGACTTATTATTATATTGAAGACGGTAAGCCGGTTTCTTTTGTTGGTTCGGTAAAAGATAAAAATGATATAAAAGAAAGAATTATCGAAATAGTCGACAAAATTAAACAATCCGATTTTTCACCGACGCCCGGTTGGCCTTGCAAATTTTGTGATTATCGTAATATTTGCCAATACCGCGAATAGCAAAAAAATAGGGTTAAGATGAAGTCTGGACGACCCTTAACCCTTTGTGGCTAATTCACGTAATTTTATAACAGTGCCTAGGGGAAAGCATGGCGGGACTTTAGATATACGAAGATATTTACAAGTATTACATATTTAAGATTTTAAAACAAGATGGACTCGATAAAAAACATATTACCAAGGGTTGTTAAAAAAGCCGGAGTGGCAAAACAGGTGGAGGCATCAATGGTGGTTAACGCTTTTGCTCAGGTAGTGCGTGGATTTTTGTCTTCTGCTGCGGAGAAAAAAGCCAAGGCTTTATATCTGAAAGACAAGACTTTGACCGTGGCTTGTCTTTCTTCGGTTGTTGCTCAAGAATTACAGCTCCATCAAAAAAAGGTTATTAATCAGGTAAATAAGATAATGGGGGAGGAGATTGTGGAAAAGCTGAGGTTTTTAAGTTAGCGGTGGCTGTTTTGGTTTTTAATCAGCTCGGCTTGTTTTGACCGTTTTTTTTTGTTAAACTATAACAAGTTACACAGACCTTGATTAAAAAGGACTTTTTTGATTTATGACTCTTGGCAAGTATATTTTTTCGATGATTTTTGTCTCGGCGATATGTTGGGGTTGCTGGATTGTGGTTTTGTATATGATCGATCCGTTTAATGCCGGAGTGCTTGGTTTCGTCTTTTTTTACCTTACTTTTGCTTTTGCTTTAACCAGTTCATTTTCGGTTTTTGGTTTGGTTTTTAGACTTTGGTTTGTAAAAAATCAATTAGCAGTAAAA
The DNA here is from genome assembly GCA_041653535.1 of Patescibacteria group bacterium. Lineage (NCBI taxonomy): Bacteria > Patescibacteria group bacterium. The sequence continues at coordinate 69,499 of JBAZFH010000004.1, read as the reverse complement.
CAAGTTGCCACGGCTTTGCGGCAAGGGATCTGGTTTGCTTTGTTAGTGATTGTTTCTTTGATTTTATTTAGTCATAGTTTGCTTTTTTGGTGGAATGGACTATTGTTGATTGCGATTTTGGCAATGCTGGAATTTTTCTTTTTATCCAAGGACCACCGTGATCATGTCAGTAGTTTTGATTCAAACGGCTATTAATTATTAATATTTTTATGTTACAGTCAAAGCTTTTTACTAAGACGTTAAAAGACGCGCCAAAAGATGAGTCCTCAATTAATGCGCAATACTTGATTCGCGGTGGTTTTATTAATAAAGAAATGGCGGGGGTGTATTCTTATTTGCCGCTAGGTTTACGAACATTAAATAATATTTGTCATATTATCCGTGAAGAAATGAATGCCGCTGGTGGGCAGGAAATATACATGACTGTTTTGCAAGATAAAGAAACTTGGGAAAAAACCGGACGCTGGAGCGATGAAGTGGTTGATAATTGGTTTAAGACTTCCTTGAAAAATGGTACTGAATTGGGTTTGGGTTTCACCCATGAGGAGGCGATCGCTAAAATCATGAAAAATTATATTTCTTCGTACAAGGATTTACCTTTTTACGCTTATCAAATACAAAATAAATTTAGAAATGAGGCTAGAGCTAAATCCGGTTTAATGCGCGGGCGAGAATTTTTAATGAAAGACCTTTATTCTTTTTCTAAAAGTAAGGAGGAGCATGAATTATTTTATGAAAAGATGAAAGATGTATATATGAGAGTATTTTCTCGTTTAGGAATGGGCGGCAGGACCTATGTTACTATTTCCTCTGGTGGTTCTTTTTCTAAATATTCTTACGAATTCCAAACGCTTTGCGAGGCGGGCGAGGATTCAATTTATATTATCGACGAGGCTAAAAAAATTGCCGTTAATAAAGATGATTTTAACCAGGAAGTGATCGCTGATTTCGGATTAAAGTCTGACTATAAAGATTGGGTTGAAAAAAAATCAATCGAAGTTGGCGACATCTATTCCCTGGGCTATAAATATTCGGAAGCGTTTAACCTTACTTACAAGAATGAGGCAGGAGAAAACCAAATGGTCTACATGGGGTCTTACGGTATGAGCCCTTCTCGCTTGATGGCAACCGTGGTCGAATTAAATCACGATGATAAAGGTGTCATTTGGCCGATTGCCGTTGCACCTTTTCACGTTCATCTTATTGGTTTGAATTTAGACAGCGAAGAGATTAAGACAAAAGCCATGGCGGTTTACGATGATTTACAAAAGAAGAGAATTGAGGTAATATTTGACGACCGAATTGATGTTTCCGCCGGGGTAAAATTTGCCGAAGCTGATTTGCTGGGAATGCCGTTTAGAGCCGTAATTTCTGCTAAAACCGGCAATAAAATAGAGGTTAAAGAACGGGGAAAGAAAGAAGTGGAATTAATAGAATTACCACAGTTGATTGAACGCATAAAGTCAAAAATTTAAACTATGTTTTTAATCGATAGATTGTTGGGATATTTTTCCAAAGATTTAGGTATTGATCTGGGAACAGCCAATACCTTAGTTTATGTTATGGGTAAAGGCATTGTTATTAACGAGCCTTCCGTCGTCGCAATCAATAATCGTACCGAACAAATCGTGGCGGTCGGAGCCAATGCTCAAAAAATGATTGGTAAGGCGCCACCGCATATCACTGTTTCTCGACCATTGGTCAATGGTGTTATTTCTGATTTTGAAGTTGCCGAAAAAATGCTAAAATTTTTTATTGACCGTGTTCACTCGGAAAGTTTTTCCTTGTTTCCCCGACCGCGAGTGGTTATTGGTGTGCCTCTTGATATTACCGAGGTGGAGCGTAAAGCGGCTGAAGACGCCGTACTGGCGGCAGGAGCACGGCAAGTCTTTTTAGTTGAAGAAGCGATGGCGGCGGCTATCGGCGCGCGTATGCCGGTTCAAGAAGCGATCGGCAACTTGGTGGTCGATATCGGTGGTGGTACTACTGAAATTGCGGTTATTTCTTTAGGTGGTATAGTAACCTCCAGAGTAATTACCGTGGCAGGAGATGAAATGAACAGAAATATTGTTCAGTATGCTAGAGAAAATTTCAATCTTCTTTTGGGAGAGCCTGTTGCCGAAGAAATAAAAAAACGTATTGGTTCGGCAGGAGAGCTAAAAGATAAGTTAGATATGGAAATGCGCGGTAGGGATCTCGTTTCCGGGTTGCCCAAGGAAATTATGGTTACTGACGGGCAAATACGTGAAGCCTTGTCTCGTTCAGTAAAAATTATTATTGAAAATATCAAAGCGGCGTTAGAGATAACCCCGCCTGATTTGGTGGCTGATATTTATGAGAGAGGTATGGTTTTGACTGGTGGCGGAGCATTACTAAAAAATTTAGATAAAATAATTTCTAAAGCGACTCAGATACCCGTACGCGTGGCTGACGACCCGTTAACTTGCGTAGCTCGCGGAACGGGAATGATTTTAGAAGATTTGGAAAACCTCAAAGATCTGTTGATCCCCTTGACCACCGATGAATAATTTTTGAATTAAAACAAAAAATAGTTTATGTATCAAGTGGGGTATAAACGGATAACTAAATGGTGGATAGCTATCGGGGTGATAGCGTTATTATTTGTTTTTTTATATTTTAGCGGTGGGTTAAGTTATATTGTCGGTTTTATTTCCAGGATTTTTTCACCGGTTCAGACTGGTTTTTATACTGCAGCCACTGCAGTCGGTAGCGGTAAGAGTAAAAGAGATTTAATATTGGAAAACCAAGAATTGCAGAAGAAAATAGAGCAAATTACCCTTGATTCTTCTCAATTAAAAAATTTGGAAATAGAAAATCAAATCTTGAGAGAGCAACTTAATTTTTTAGAAGGACAGCAGTATAAATATATTTTATCCCGTGTTGTTTCTCGTTCGGCAGCAAGTAATCTTTCTGCGGTTATTATCAATAGAGGCAAGAATAATGGTGTGGTAGAAGGTTCCCCAGTGATCGCCGGTGAGGGGATTTTGATCGGACGTATCATCGAAGTTGAAGATAATTTTTCAACCGTTATGTTATTAAATGACGACCAGGTTCGCGTTGCTGCTACAATTCAAAACCAGGAGCAAACTCTAGGTGTGGTTGAAGGTGAACACGGTTTGAGCGTAAAGATGGAAATGATTCCCCGCGATGAAAATGTCAAAGTAGGTGATACTATTATTACTTCTGGCTTGCAATATAGAATTCCTCAAGGCTTATTGATTGGTAGTGTGGAAAAGATTGATACTACTTCTAGTGAACTTTTTTCTCGGGCCTATATTAATCCTCTTGTTGATTATAGACAGCTTAATATTGTAACGGTTTTGGTTTTATAAAATATGTTGAAGAAAAATGTTATAAAATTTTTTTTGTATTTTATTTTAGTAATTATTACAACGCTTTTTCAATTAAGCTTTATAGAAGCGCTACCCGTTCCTTGGAATCATTTTAACGTTGTCGTGCCGTTGTTATTCTTTTTTACCTTGATGATAAATTATCGTTTGGGGCTATGGTCGGCTATGATCTCGGCGATGGTATTAGAAATGTATTCGCCGCTTGTTTTCGGAAATATATTGTTGCCGTTAATTTTTTCTTTAATTTTAATAAATTTTGTTTTTTCTTTATTGTTTACCAACAGGTCTTTGTTCTCTTTACTGATTCTTAGTAGTGTTGGTTTTGTCTGTTTTAATTTTTTAAATTTTATTTACGTAAATATTTTTTATTATTTTGGTATTTCTAATTTAGAGATATCTTTAACCGGCGGATATCTAAGCGGTGTATTTTTGCAGCTATTTTTTAGCATTATATTTTTAGGGGTTTTATTTACCCTATTAAGAATTTTTAGTAAAAGATTTCGTTCAGTATTTTTGGTTAGCGGGCGAAGATAACTCATGTTATATGGATAATCCTTTTAGTATTCGCGAAGATAGAATTTCAAAACCTTTTTTAAGTCGGGATAAGAGAATATCTTGGACAGAGGGTATGTTCGAAGAAAACGGTGATCAAAAAATCAAAATAGATCGTCCGGAAGCTGCTTTTTTGGGTCTAAGTATCAGTCCTGGCAGATTGAAATTATTTGGGATAATTTTAGTTTTTTTTATTTTGATTTTGATTGGTCGTAGTTTTTATTTGCAAATTATTGAGGGTCGTTACTACCATGATTTAGCGGAAGGAAATCGTATAAAAATAATTACGGTTAAGGCTAAAAGAGGAGTCGTTTTTGATCGTAACGGAAAACAACTGGTAAAAAACATACCAAGCTATAATTTACTTTTAATACCAGCGGAATTACCCAAAGAAAAAGATCGGATGGAAAATGTTTTAGAAAGAACAGCTGGTTTAGCAGGTGTTAGTATTGATGAAATAAAGGAGAAGATCGACGCCAATAAAAAATATCCTTATCAGCCGATAGTTTTAAGGCAAGGTATAGATTATGGTCAGATTATTCAATTTACCATCAATCAATTTGATCTGCCGGGAGTTTTGTTGGAAGAAGGTGCGCAGAGACAATATTTATTAAGTGATGGCGATAAAAAAACCATTTCCTTATCGCATGTTTTTGGTTATACTGGCTTTTTGACTCAGGAAGAATATGAAGAAAAGCGCAGTCATGATTATTTTTTAAATGACAGCATCGGAAAAACCGGCTTGGAATTAGTTAACGAAAAAGAACTGAGAGGGAATAACGGTAAAAAACAAGTAGAGGTTGATGCTCGGGGTAGGGAAGTGCAAACAATAACTGAAAATTCAGCTAAAGCGGGTAGGGATTTGACTCTTAATATTGATTATGAATTACAGGCTAAGGCAGAGGAGGCGTTACAGAGTATTCTGACGCAATATAATAAAAAACGTGGGGCAGTTGTTGCTCTTGATCCGCGAAACGGGAAGGTTTTAGCGCTTGTTTCCTTGCCGGCTTACAACGCCAATGATTTTGCCGCAGGAATATCTAGCGCTAAATACGCCGAGCTTTTAGCTGATCAAAATAAACCAATATTCAATCGCGTGGTATCTGGTGTTTATCCTTCCGGTTCAACTATCAAGCCGGTGATGGCGACCGCCGCTTTAAGTGAAAATATAATTACGGCTAACACCAGTTTTAATAGTACCGGTGGTATCAGTATAGGACAGTGGTTTTTTCCCGATTGGAAAGCTGGCGGTCATGGTATAACTAATGTTTATAAAGCCATTGCCGAGTCAGTTAATACGTTTTTTTATATGATTGGAGGAGGCTTTCCTACTGGTGGCAATCCTACCGCTGGTTATGAATTTAACGGTTTGGGTCCGGAAAAAATAGCTGAGTGGTTGGAAAAATTTGGCTTAGGAAAAAAATCCGGTATTGATTCAAATAATGAGGCAGACGGTTTTGTACCAACAGTGCAATGGAAAAATGAAACCGCTAAAGAACAGTGGTATTTGGGTGATACTTACAATTTATCTATTGGACAGGGTAATTTGCTGGTTACGCCGATTCAGGTGGCAAATTGGACGGCTATTATTGCTAACGGTGGAACGATGTATCAGCCGCAAATAGTAGGTAGTATCGGAGAGGAAAATATTTCACCATTGGTTGTCAGCTCTAATATAGCTCCAGCGCAAAATTTAGCAATTGTACGTCAGGGTATGCGTGAAGCCGTGCTTGCTGGTTCGGCCAGGTCTTTTGCCGAGTTACCAATCAAAGTGGCGGCAAAAACCGGTACAGCGCAATGGAACAGTAATAAAGCTAATCACGCTTGGTTTACCTGCTTTGCTCCATACCGCGATCCACAAATTGTTATTACTGTGTTGGTCGAAGAAGGTGAAGAGGGCAGCCGCACAGCAGCGGCAGTAGCTAGAGAATTAATGAGATTTTATGCCACTGACTTTCAAAAATAAATTTTATTTATCGGTAGTTTTTTTGATCATTGTTGTTTTCTTAGTTTTATTTGTCAAACAAAATTTTTTTGAAAAAAATCACTATGGCACAGTGAGAATAGGTGGTAGAAATATCGCGGTAGAGATCGCCGATAATACAACCAGGAGGAATAAAGGTTTGTCTGGTAGAGCAAAGCTAGATTCTAATACTGGAATGTTATTTATTTATCCTGATTATGCAATCCGCTCTTTTTGGATGAAAAACATGTTTTTTTCTTTAGATATAATTTGGATTAAAGATAATAGAATAGTAGGTGTAGAAAAAAATGTTTCGCTACCAATAGGCGCTTATATTCCCGTTGTTAAATCTTCGGATCCGGTTAATGCTGTTTTGGAAGTAAATGCTGGTTTTTGTGAGAAAAATAATATAAAAATAGGGGATGCCGTTAGTTTGTTGACAGGGGAAAAATAATGGTTTATAATACGCCCATATGAAAATTGCAGTAATAAAAACCGGCGGCAAACAATATACTGTAGCTGCCAAAGATAAAGTCAAAATTGAGAAAATTAACGCCAAACAAGGCGATAATTTTGAGTTTAACGATGTTTTACTTGTAGCTGACGGTGATGACGTGAAGGTGGGAAAACCAGTGGTTAGCGGGGCAAAGGTCATTGCTAAAATTGTAAAACAAGGTCGAGCTGAAAAGGTTTCCGTTGTGAAATATAAGAGAAAAACTCGTTACCGCAAAAATGTCGGTCATCGTCAGAGTTTCACCGAAATCCAAATCGAAAAAATTGACTAAAATAAAAACACCCCCGACTATGGGGGTGTTTTTAGTAACCCGATGATTATGGGGTGATTTTTTTTAAAAAATATTAGCGGTGATTGGCGGTGAGTCTTTATATAAAATATCTCAATTTAAACATTTTTTGTTGTTAACCGTCTGGCGCAATAGGCGTGATTTGGCTTGGTTTTTAGCATTATATCGTTCCGGGACGTTTATGGACCTCAATTATCGTGCTATAATAAAATTTAAGGAATGCGAGACTGTCTTATTTCTACCTTTTCGCTATCAATTTTTGAATAAAATAGACTAAGGTTTTAATTTTGCATACCAGGCTATAAAACAAAAAAATAATTTTTGTATATGAACAAAAAAACTGTTATTTCTACTACAGATAATACGATTCTTAAGCTAAGGGTTTCGGCTAAAAAGAAAGAGAAGACTAGGAGTAAATTGGTTGTTACCGCTAAACAACTAGCCGTAACTGCTAAGGAAAAGGAAACTGTCAGAAACAAACTGGTAACAACGGCAAAGAAATTGGCTATGACCGCCAAAGAAGCAGAAAGTGTCAGACGCAAACTCGCGATAGTGGCTAAGGAAAAGGAAACTGTCAGAAACAAACTGGTAACAACGGCCAAACAACTAGCGGTAATTGCCAAAAAAACTGAATTAATAAATAAAGAACTGCGTTCACTTGACGTAGCAAAAGATGAATTTGTTTCTATTGCTTCGCATCAGCTTCGTACGCCCCTTACTGCTTTAAAGGGATATGTTGGCATGCTTCTCGATGAGGATGTTGGACCGATTAATGACAAACAACGCGAATATCTTGTGGAAATAAAAAATGCCAATGACAGAATGATTGGTCTTATAACCGCACTTCTTAATGTTTCGAGAGTTGATCTGGGCGTCTTTATCGTTGAACCAGAACAGTTAAATCTTAAAAAGGTAGCAGAAGATGTTTTGAAGGATCTTGGCATGAAGATCGAGGGAAAAAAGTTGCAGATAGAGACACATTTTGAGAAAAATGTTCCTTTGATTAATGCTGATCCAAATATCATTCAGATGATTTTTCAAAATTTGCTCACAAACGCTGTTAAATATACTCCGTCAGGAGCAAAAATAAGTATTAGTGTAAAAAAGGATGGATCCGATTTTATCATTTCAGTTGCTGACACTGGTTATGGTATTCCCAAAGCTGTACAATCGAAGATTTTTACAAAAATGTTTCGAGCTGATAATGCGCGAGTAAAGGATCCTGATGGTACCGGTCTTGGGCTATATATAATTAAATCAACGCTTGAAAAAACGGGTGGAAAAATTTGGTTCGAGTCAACAGAAAATAAAGGGTCAACATTTTATGTTACCATTCCGCTTAAGGGTATGGAAAAGAAAGAGGGAACAAAAAGGTTAGAATTAAAATAAAATTTTATGAACGCTTCACAACAAAAAATTTTAATCATCGAGGACGAGTTGTCTATTTTGAACGGCATTTCTGACAAGTTTATGCACGAAGGGTTCCTAGTAACCAAAGCATTTAATGGTCAAGATGGTTTGGATAAGGCACTTAAAGAACATCCTGATTTTATTATAGTTGATAATTTAATGCCAAATACTGATGGTTTTTATTTTTTAGAGAATCTTCGCAAAGATAAGTGGGGTAAAGACGCTCTGGTTATTATGTGGAGTAACTCCCATGATTCCAGCACGATTGGTCGCGCAAAAAAAATAGGAATTCTAGATTTTATGATTAAGAGTGAATGGGAATATCGAGATTTGGTAAAAAAAGTAAGAGAGTATCTTGATGTCAAATAATACTTTTGTAAAATATTAGAAAAATATATGGACACATTACAAAAAAAAGTTCACGTTTTAATCATTGACGACGATGAGGTTATGCGTCGCCTTTATGGCAGTCTAGCCGCAAAGATTGGTTACGAAGTTATTTATTCTCCAGATGCCATTCAGGGAAGAGAACTGGCCAGACGTTTTCAGCCAGATCTTATCTTGATGGATATGAATATGCCCATAGAAGATGGGCTAACAGCATCTAATAGGTTGAAGAAAGAAAAGGAAACAGCTCATATTCCCATTGTTTTGTTAACCAACGCTGATTTGTCGATTGAAGCTGAAAAGTGGATAAAGGAACTTTTAATAGATGATTATATTCAAAAGGGTGTTAGCAACGAGGAGTTTATTGAACGAATTAAGAAAATAATTAATAAAAAATCAACTCCTACCAACCTTTAGTCTCAGTAAATAAAATATTGTATTGTAAAATCTAGAAAATATGCCCAAAACAACCCCAGCTAATTTGGGCATATTTTAATTTTGCAGGGGTAATGTTATTATATTCTATAATTCTTTACGTTCTTCCAGAGCACTGCTTAGCGTTATTTCATCGGCATAGATCAGATCGCTACCCATTGGCAATCCTTTAGCCAGACGACTGATTTTAGCTCCCAGTGGTTTGAGCAGCTTTTGTAAATAGATAATAGTCGATTCGCCTTCGATATCAGGGTTAAAAGCCAGAATAATTTCTTTTATTTCATTATTTTTAATTCTGTTTATTAAAGTTTCAACATTAAGTCTTTGCTGATCTTCCAGCGGATTAACACTACCGCCTAAGACATGGTAGAGACCGTTATAGTTATTAGTGTTTTCAATCGCCGCCAGATCGGTGGTATTGGCTACAACGCAGACAGCAGACTGATCTCTTTTGGGGTTAGAGCAAATATAGCAGGGAGATTTTTCGGAGAAAGTATGACATGTTTCACATGTTGTTACTTTAGTTTTTAGATTTTCTAGAGCTTCTTGCAACCCGGTAATGCGATCTTTGTTTTTAAGCAAATAAAAAACAAATCTTTCCGCGGTTTTTGGACCAATGGTTGGTAGTGCGGAAAATTCTTCAATCAGCCTCTGCATTGTCGGAGGAAATTTAGCCATAAGTCGGCACAAAGCGCTGTATATTTATTACATTCCAGGAAAATTTAGTCCACCCATTGATTGCATAGTTTCGGCCATTAGTCGACGTACACGATCATTGGCTTCTTTGAATAAAGGAGGAATAATGTTTTCGATTTGTCCAGGGGTTAGTTCAGGATTTATTTTGATTTCACGAATTGCTTGGTTGCCATCCATAGTCAGGCTAATTCCGCCACGTTCGACGGTAATGGTTTTTTGTTCCAGGGCATTTTCTAATGTTTTGGCCTGATTTCGCAGATCCTTGAGGTGTTTTATCTTGTTAAACATAATTGTATTATTGCAATTCGTTTTAAATTTATTTTATTCGGACATTTGTGGTTCTTCGGTAAAATTTTGCTCTAGGTCCTTGAAACTGACCTGATCTTCTTCGAAGTACGTTTTGATAATACCAGTCGGACCGTTGCGGTGTTTGGCAACATGAATTTCCGCTAAATGTCGTTCTTCGTGAGTTAGATCTTCGACGCGATATTTACGGTCGGCGGCTTTACGATAAATAAACATTACCACGTCGGCATCTTGCTCGATAGATCCTGATTCGCGTAAATGAGCCAGTTTTGGTATCGCCGGTCCCATTTGTTGTTCGACGGCTCGGGAAAGCTGTGACAGCGCAATCACTGGAACGTTGAGTTCACGGGCAATGCCTTTAAGAGCGCGGGTGATTTCAGCTACTTCCAAAACGCGACTTTCTACATTGCCGCGACCTTCCATGAGTTGCAGATAGTCAAGAATGATTAGACCTAAACCGTGTTCCATTTGCAATCGGCGTGCTTTGGTACGAATTTCCATGACGTTTGTCATAGCAGTATCGTCGATAAAAATCGGCGCTTCAGACAGCACTCCCATGGCGTAGCCAAGTTTGGAGAAATCATCATCGCGATCCGATAGTTTACCGGTGCGCATTTTCCATAAGCCAATGCCGGCTTGCATACAAAGCAAGCGATCGACCAATTGTTCTTTGCTCATTTCCAAAGAAAAAATACCGACCGGAATTTTTTCATTAACCGCAATGTGGCGGGCAAAATCCAGAGCCATGGCGGTTTTACCGACAGACGGACGAGCGGCAAGAACGATTAGATCGGAGCGTTGGAAGCCGGCTAAAAGATTATCAAGCGATTTAAGACCGGAAGCAATACCGCGCAGTTTGCCTTTTTCACGATGTAGTTCGTCAATACGCTCAAAGGCATCAGAGAGGACGCTTTTGATAGGAGTAAAGGCTTGTTTAAGCGATTGTTGCGAAACCGCAAAAAGTTTTCTTTCCGATTTGTCTAAAATATCTTCCACGTCTTCTTTCTCGGAAAAACCAATCTCGGCAATTTCGGTAGCGGCATTGATTAGTTTACGGAGTATGGCTTTTTTGGAAACGATGCGGGCGTAAGTAACAATGTGACTGGCAGTTGGTACGGCATTGGCTAGTGTAGCAAGATAAGTGCGACCCCCGACTTTTTCTAGTTGTTTAGTTTCTTCCAGTCGATTGCCCAGTGAAAGCAAATCAATCGGTTCGCGTTTTTCGTAAAGGTGAAGCATGGCTTCAAAAATAATCCGGTGCGCTTCTTTGTAAAAGTCATCAGAAGTAATAATATCGGAAATTTTGATAATTGCATCTTTGTCGATCAAAAGAGAGCCGAGCATTGATTGTTCGGCTTCGAGGTTTTGTGGAGGTATTTTTTGCAAAATATCGGTCATAGAGGAAATGTTTTTTAGTGCATTCATTTTAGCCTATTTCCTCTTTACTTACAATACAAAAATTGCCCCCAGTTTGTCCCCCCCCAAAAAAAACTTGACTTTTTTCGTAGATGTGCTATAATTAATTCAGCCTAAAAAATCGCACATTAACAATATAAAGGAGGGACGCTAATGGCTAAAAAGCCTGCGCAAAAATACGTAATAGTCAGCGTCCCAGACCGAAAGTTACTGGGATATTCTTGGGCGGTTTCGGCCGCGCAAGCCAAAAATAATTGGCTGTTTAGGAGCGGTGGCATTCAATTATCCTGCGTGAAGTACGGAGTTGCTGCTATGCTGCACTCTGATTACTTGCAGGAACTTAAAGAAAAAAATACTCCACCGGCAAAAAAGCCAAAAAATCAAATTATATTAGCCGCTGAACCAAAACCTGCGGCACCTAAGAAAAATAGTGAACAACTTTCGTTCGCACTGTGAGTCAGTCATCAACAAAAGCGCCAACCAAATGGAAGGCGCTTTTCTCTTTATACAGATTCTATTTTTTTTAATATTCCATTCCTGGATAGAGTGGAAATTTATCAGTCAGCTCCTTCACTTGTTTTTTTACTTCTGCTTTCACTTCATCGTTATCAATATTACAAATTACTTTATCAATCAACTCGGCGACGAGATGCATTTCATTTTCTTTCATTCCGCGGGTGGTAAGAGCTGGTGTGCCAAGACGAATACCGGATGGATCAAAAGGGGAACGGGTGTCATCTGGTATCATATTTTTATTAATTGTGATACCGGCTTGGTCAAGAGCAATTTGCGCTTGTTTGCCACCAACACCTTTTGGTGTGACGTCGATCAGGAGCATGTGATTATCTGTTCCGCCAAAACATAATTTGTAACCACGTTGATTAAATTCTTCTTCCAGTATTTTAGCGTTAGCTTTTATTTGTCTTGCATACTCTTTGTATTCAGGTGTGGCGGCTTCAGCTAGAGCAACGGCAATACCCGCGATATTGTTTTCGTGAGGACCGCCCTGTAGTCCGGGGAAAACCGCTTTGTCGATAGCAGCGGCAAATTTTTCTTTACACATAATCATCGCGCCGCGCGGTCCACGTAAAGTTTTGTGAGTGGTGGTGGTGACGACGTCAAAAATCGGAACCGGGTTGTTCATCTGACCGCCGGCGATCAGTCCGGCGATGTGAGCGATGTCAGCCATGGTGATAGCGCCGATTTCATCGGCGATTTTTTTGATCGCTTCGTATTTGATTTCTCGAGAGTAGGCTGAGTAGCCAACCAAAATAATTTTTGGTTTGTGTTCGATTGCCATTTGTCGAAGATTGGCTAGATCAATCTTTCCTTCGGCGTCGGTTTTGTAGCGAACGAAGTTAAAAATTTTTGCCATCCAAGTAACGGGATGTCCGTGAGTCAAATGTCCACCATGAGACAAATCCATACCAAGTACTGTGTCACCGGGTTGGAGTAGTGCAGAATAAACAATGATGTTAGCTGGTGCGCCAGAGAGCGGCTGAACATTTACGTGCTCGGCGCCAAACAATTTTTTGGCACGTTCGATAGCTAGTCCTTCGATAACGTCGATATTTTCGCAGCCACCATAATAACGTTTACCGATGTAGCCTTCTGAGTATTTGTTGGTGGGGACTGAGCCGAGTGCTTCCAAAACTGCCTCTGAGGCAAAATTTTCCGAAGGGATAAGCTCAAGTCCTTCACGTTGACGAGCCAGCTCTTTTTTAAGTGCTTGATAGATTTCCGGGTCTTGCTTTGCGATAAATTTCATAAAATATAAAAATTAAGATTAATTTATAGATATTTTATCAAATAAGTACTGGTTTGGATATAACCAAGTTTTTGATAATACGAACGGACTCCGATACCGGAAATAACGGCAATTTTGGCAAAGCCTTTGGCGCGGGCGATTTTTTCTGCAGCAGCAACTAGTTTTTTGCCATAGCCAAGGTGTTGAGAGGTTTTACCATGTTTACCTACTGGTATCATTTGGCCGTAAGTATGGACTTCACGAATCATAGCGCAGCCGTCAATTTCTGAAATAAAGTTTTTTTCGGTTTTATCTGGCAGGCGCAGACGGAGAAAGGCAAGTAGGATGTCGTGTTTTTTATCTTCAAAAGACAAGAAGTATTCATCGGCGCCGGCCGCTTTATAATTAATTTTATACAATTTTTGACTTTTGATTTTTGACTTTTGATTTTTGATCTCCCTGCATCTGATACAGCGGCAAGAAACGGTTTTGTCTTGCTCTAACATTTGGCGCAGATTGGAGATTTTGTTGCCGGCAACAATGCTTTCGGCAGGTATATCACGGATCAAACGAGTAATACGAACATAGGGCGGAATGATTTTTTTGATATCCTTGAGCAACTGATAAAGCTGTTTATCCGAATAAGGCTTGTATTTACCTTGTTTCCATAGCTTATATAGCGGTGAAGCTTTAACAACCACGCAAGGATAGATTTTGATTTGATCGGGCTGAAAACGTGAGTCGGTGAAAAGCTGTTTAAATACTCTCAGGTCTTTAGCTTGAGTTGACCCTGGCAGTCCCGGCATCATATGGTAAGTAATTTTGAAACCAGCTTGACGCAGAAACGCGGTTGCTTTGACGACTTGGTCGATTCCATGGCCGCGCAAATTTAGCTTTAATATTTTATCATCAAGGTGTTGAACTCCAAGTTCAACTCTAGTGGCGCCAAATTCGCGCCATTTTTTTATTTCTTTTTCGTTTATATAATCCGGTCGAGTTTCTAGGGTAAGCCCAACACAGCGATGCAGGGTTTTTTCATTCCATTTTTGCGCCTGGGTTAGATTTTTTGCCTTTTTGCCATTAAGACCATCAAAGCAACGTTTGATAAACCAATTTTGGTATTTGGCTGGTAAATAACTCCAAGTACCACCCATAATGATCAGCTCACATTTATCAGTTTCATGACCGTTTTTAGTCAATGCTCGTAAGCGAGTCTGAACCTGCGTATAGGGGTCAAATTTGGTCAAAATAGCCCTCATTACCGCTGGTTCGTTGGACAGGTAGCTTTTGGGCATTTGGGGCTCATTAGGGCAATATAAACACTTTCCCGGACAAGGGTAGGGTTTGGTTAGGACGGCAATTGGAGCTACGCCGGATAAAGTACGGATTTCGCGTTTTTTGAACCATTTTTCTAGATTGGCGTTTTTTTTGATTTCTTTACTTTTTACCATTTTTCGGTAAACTGCTAGTAGTTCTACGGAGGTAGGTGTTGGTATTTTGAGGCGGCGGCAAAAGGTTCTTTTGGCAATATCAAAATCGACCCGAGTAGAAAAGGTTTGCCGGGCAAGGTGTTTGATAAGTTGTTTGGTGGTGATAGACATGAAATGACGGTAAGAAGTTAAGAAAATAAGAAATAAAGAAATTTGTTTATAGCGTCGTCAACTTTTTAATTTCCTAGTTTCTCTATTTCTGTGTATTTATGAAAAAATCTTTAGCACAAGACGTTTTGGCAGATAATCGCAATACTTACAATCTTATTGCGGAAAAGTTTTCTAATACTCGAAATAGACAATGGCCGACTATCGAGCGGCTGGCAGAAAAATATGTTACGGCAAAAAACAAGATTTTGGATGTCGGTTGTGGTAATGGTCGCCTTTATGATTTGTTGCAAGGAAAAGATGTCGATTACCTTGGGATTGATTCTAGTGACAACCTGATAAAGCTAGCTGGCGCTACCGGTGGTCGGTTTATAGTTAAGGATATATTAGATTTAGATTTCGGGCAAGAATTTGACGTTGTTTTTGCTATTGCGGTTATCAACCATTTGCCGAATAAAGACTTGAGATTGAAGACACTCGGCAATATTTTTGCAGCTCTCAAAAAAGATGGCTACCTGATAATGACCAACTGGAACCTGTGGCGGTTATCGATAAGACAAAAAACAGTTTGGAAATATTTATTGCGCGGTAAAGCGAAAAAGCAAAAAGGATCTTTTCGCGACGTGGTTACTTATTTTCATGATCAAGATAGTGAGTATCCATTATACTATTACGCTTTTACTCTGTATGAGCTAAAAAAATTGGTTCGTCGCGCTGGATTTAAGGTGGTTGAGGCTTATTACGAAAAAAATGGTAAAAAGTCTTGGTGGGGCGCGGGCAATAATCTAGTTTTGGTTTGTCAAAAATAATAAGGTATAATAAAAGAGACAAGAGACAAGAGACAAGAGACAAGAGACAAGAATATAGAGATAAGAGTATAGATATGACAATTTTTAGAGGCGCTGAATTTAGCACTATTCAAAATAAAATGCCGGCCGAAGAATGGGGCTGGGATGATTTTATAAAAGATTGGCGGGATAACGTAAATGAATATTTAAATCCCGAAGTAGATGTTGAGTTGGTGGTTGAATATTTTTTTAAGCCCGTCTACAGGTGTTATAGCGATTGTTTGGCTTTAATTAAGGATTCTGGGCAAACTACGGAAAATCAAGAAGTGATAGTTAGTAGGCTAAATTTAGCCATGACCAATGTTTCTGAGTATGGTCAAAGAAGTGTACCCAATATTATTTTAAGTATTAAAGATAAAAAGGAAGATAATACGAGTTACGCAAAAGATTTAAACTATCTTTTGGATCAATTGATCGAAAATATTAAGGACGCCAATGCCGTGCTGTACAAAAAATACGAGGAAAAAGCACAGGCTAAAAAAATAGTAACAAAATAAATGGACCTAAAAGATTATCAAAATATATACTTTCTCGGTATCAAGGGTGCTGGTATGACCGCCATGGCGCAGATGCTGAAGAAAATTGGCAAAAATGTTTGGGGCAGCGATATACCCGAAACTTTTTTTACTGATGAAGTCTTAGCCAAAGATGGAATAAAGGTTTTGTCGCCATTTGCGGCAGGGAATATCACCGATGATATTGATTTAATTATTTATTCCACAGCCTATAACGAAAAAAATGAAGAGTTTAAATTTGCCAAAGAAAAGGGGATGACAATGCTGAGTTATCCGCAGAGCCTTGGTTTACTCTTTAAAGATCACTACGGTATTGCTGTTTGTGGCGCTCATGGTAAAACAACTACGACAGCTATGCTGGGCTATGTTTTACAGGAATTAGGACAAGATCCACTAGTAATAGTTGGCTCAGCCGTTGATCAACTTGGTGGTAATGCCAGATTTGGCCAGGGTAAATACTTGGTAGTTGAGGCTGACGAATATCAAAATAAATTGCAGTATTATAGTCCTAAAGCTGTAATTTTAACTTCGGCTGACTTTGATCATCCGGATTTTTTTGCCGACCAAAACGCTTACAATCAGGTTTTTAAAGACTTTGTCGCAAGAATACCGGTCGACGGACTGCTTATTGCTTTTGTTGATGATGCAAATGTGGCTGAGATAATCAGGCAAGCTAAGTGTCGAGTTATAGAATATCATAAAAATCAAAAAGGTTTACCGACAATTAATTTGCAATTATCGGGCGAACACAATATTTGGAATGCAACAGCGATTTTACTTTTACTTAAAGAGCTTGGCCTAGACATAGATAAAGCGGCGGAAGTATTGTCGCAGTTCAAAGGCACAAAGAGACGATTTGAGTTTCTCGGTGAAAAAGACGGAATACTAGTTTATGACGATTTTGCCCACCATCCGGTAGAAATTCAGAAATTACTAAAAGCTGCCCGAACAAAATTTCCTGGCAAAAAAATTTGGGCGGTTTTTCAGGCTCATACTTATACCCGTACCAAGGCACTGCTAAAAGAGTTTGGCGAATCTTTTACCGATGCTGATGAAGTAATCGTTTTGGATATATTTGGCTCGGCTCGCGAAGAGCACGGCGGGGTGACGACGAAACAGCTAGTGGATGAAATTGACAAAAATTCTCACAATGCTTCTTACCGTGGTACAATAGATGATGTAACCAAATATTTGCGCCAAAATGCCAAAACCGGCGATGTTATCATGACTATTGGTGCCGGAGAAAATTGGCAAGTAGGTGTGAATTTTTTAGAAAATATATGATATTACTTAACTTTGGAGGACAGGAACAACTTAAAGCTTCGGAGGCGGTTTGCGGGCCTCATGATCATGATAATGAGGCGCAGGAAAAAGACGAAAAACTGGAAGGCGATGACAGTGAAATTGGGGACAAGTGGGATAAAATGTACGGAGATGACGCGCTCCCAATAGGAGAAAAGATGAACAAAGTTTTTCAGGGTCGTTGGAATGAAACCCATAAAGGCAAAAGACTGCCTAGCGGAAGAAAACGCTAGAATATTATGCCGACAAAAAATAAAATAGAATTAAACGGTGTTCGTGAGAATATCTGTTTATCATCGTATACCACTTTTCAAATTGGCGGACAGGCAAAATATTTTTTTGTTGCCAAATCGGAAAAAGACATAGTCGAGGCAATTAATTGGGCTAAGCAGGAAAAAATGAATTATTTTATTTTGGGCGGCGGCAGCAATCTTCTTGTTTCCGATGATGGTTTTGACGGTTTGATAGTAAAAAATGAAAACATTGATTTTTTTCAGGAAGGCACAAAAGTCGTGGCTGGTTCCGGATTAAATCTTGGTTTTTTTGTAAATAAATGTTTAGAGAGCGATCTGACCGGCGCCGAATTTCTTGCTGGTATCCCTGGTACAGTCGGCGGAGCTGTTCGTGGTAATGCCGGTGCTTGGGGTAATGAGATCGGACAAATTGTTGAAAGCGTTAAAATATTTGACGGAAAATCGGCGGCAGAGCTGGATGCTAAAAATTGTCATTTCGAATATCGCGGTAGTCTGATTAAAGAAAAAAATTATGCTATTTTAAGCGTTACGTTTAAATTGGTTCGCGGAGACGTTGTAACGGCAGAAAAACAAATGCGCGATTATCAGTGGCAGCGTTCAACTAAACAGCCATTGGACAAGCCATGCGCCGGATCAATTTTTAAAAATGTTAAACTGACCCAATCCAGTGTTGAGATGATAAAAAAAGAACTTGACATCACTGACGAAGAATTTGCCGACTTAACCAAGTCAGGACAGATACCAGCCGGATATATTATTTCTCGGTTGGACTTACAAGGAAAAATTATCGGCGGCGCGCAGATTTCTACTAAGCACGCCAATTTTATAGTCAATATTAATACCGCTGTCGCTGGAGATGTTATTGGGCTTATTAGCTTGATTAAACAGCAAGTACGCGATCGGCTGGGTATACAACTCGAAGAAGAGATCCAGTATCTGGGATTTTAAATAAATAAAAATAAATATATGAATCTCAACATCAAGGCGACAAACATTGAATTAACTCCGGCGATAAAAAAATACGTCGAGGCAAAAACCGTAATGCTGGAAAAATATTTTTCCGGAATATTGGATGTAAAAGCCGAAGTCGAACTGACCACTCATCATCATCATAAGGGGCAGATTTATCGCGCCGAGCTTAACGTTTTAGTGCCGGGTAAATTACTTCGGGTGGAAAAAGTAACCAAAGATCTGTATAAGTCTATCGATAAGGTTAAAGATCATATGGCGTTGGAACTAAAAAAATTTAAAGAAAAAAAGGCGGATAAGGTCAGGCGCGGAGACAAAAAAAACAAATAAAACATTGCTTTTTATCTATATTTTTGATACAATTTCCCTACTTAATTAAAAAGTGGGGATTTTGTTATTTTATGTCTATTTTTAAGAAAATTTTTGGCGATCCCAATGTCAAGGAAGTCGCTGAAATACAAAAAAATATTGTAGCGGCGATTAACGCTATCGAACCGGAATTTGCGGCATTGACAGACGAGCAGTTAAAGAATAAAACCGTTGAGTTTAAAGAAGTGTTGGCGACCGGTAAAACTTTGGATGATATTTTGGTACCGGCTTTTGCAGCGGTGCGTGAAGCATCAAGAAGAACTTTGGGGATGCGTCATTTCGATGTTCAGTTGATTGGCGGTTATATTCTGCATAAAGGAAAAATAGCGGAGATGAAAACCGGGGAAGGAAAAACTTTAGTTGCCACGTTAGCGGCTTATCTAAACGCCTTAGAGGGAAAAGGTGTCCATTTAGTTACGGTAAATGATTATTTGGCTAAACGTGATGCTTGTTGGATGGGTCAGGTGTACAGTTTTTTGGGACTCAGCGTTGGTATTTTGCAAAATCAATTGATTTCTTATATTTACGATCCGGAAAACACCTCGGAAGATTATTTGGATCGCGTGCGAAAAAGTTCGCGTCAAGAAGCTTATCGCACCGATATCACTTATGGTACTAATAATGAGTTTGGATTTGATTATTTGCGCGACAACATGGTAGTTGCTTTAGACGAAATGTCACAGCGGCAACAGCATTATGCTATTGTTGATGAAATCGATTCAATTTTGATTGATGAGGCGAGGACACCGTTGATTATTTCTGCTCCCGCTGAAGAATCAACTGATCAGTATTATCGCTTTGCCCAGTTGGTTCGTCAGTTGAAAGAAAACGAAGATTACAATATTGATGAAAAATTGCGCGCAGCGACATTGACTGAAGGCGGGATAACAAAGATGGAAAAAGCTTTAGGTATGGAAAATATTTATACCGAAGGCGGTATCAGTACGGTTCATCATTTAGAGCAGGCATTGAAAGCTTTAGTGTTATTTAAACGTGATCGTGATTATGTGGTTAGTAATGACGAAGTAATAATCGTTGATGAGTTTACCGGTCGATTGATGCCGGGAAGAAGATATTCCGAAGGACTGCATCAAGCATTAGAAGCCAAAGAGGGTGTTAATGTTCAGCGAGAGAGTCAGACACTTGCCACTATTACTTTTCAAAATCTTTTTCGCATGTACAAAAAACTTTCCGGCATGACTGGCACGGCGGCGACGGAAGCCGAGGAATTCGCTAAAATTTATAATCTTGATGTTACGCCGATTCCGACTCATCGCCCCATGGTGCGTCATGATATGAATGATTTGATTTATAAAAACGAAAAGGGGAAATTTTCCGCAGTGGTGCAAAAAGTGAAGGAGTTGAATGAAAAAGGTCAGCCGGTTTTAATCGGTACTATTTCTATCGAAAAAAACGAAATACTTTCAGATTTGCTGTCGCGCGAGGGAATATCGCATCAGATTTTGAACGCAAAAAATCATGAGCAGGAAGCGCAGATTATCGCTGACGCCGGTCGGGTTGGAGCGGTAACTTTGGCAACTAATATGGCTGGTCGCGGCGTTGATATTATTTTGGGAGGTGCTCCGCCAACAAAAGATTCAGCACAGTATACTCAGTGGGAAGAGGAACATAAAAAAGTTGTTGCTCTGGGCGGTTTACTGGTTTTAGGTACTGAGCGACATGAGTCGCGTCGAATCGACAATCAATTGCGCGGACGTTCCGGTCGTCAGGGGGACCCCGGAGTTTCTCAGTTTTGTATTTCTCTAGAAGATGATTTGATGCGTATTTTTGGTCCGGAGAGGATAAAAGGAATGATGGAGTTCCTCAAAGTTCCCGACGATATGCCGATTGAAAACAAAATGATTAACTCCTCGATTGAGGCAGCGCAGAGAAAGGTGGAGGGTAATAATTTTGACACTCGAAAACATTTGGTTGAATACGACGATGTAATGAATAAACAGCGCGAAACTATTTATCGCCGCCGCCGTGAAGCTTTGGAGGCAAAAACTGATTTAAAAAATGAAATTTTATCTTTGGTTAAAAACGAAATAGAAAAAGTGGTAGAATTTCATACCGCCGAAGATTATCCTGATAATTGGAATCTCGAAGAGATATATGAAACAGTCAATTCTATTTTTTCAGTTGGTATTGATGTTCGCCTCAAATTAACTGATATTGAAGAAAGAGAAAAGAAGAGCGGTTTGCATGGCGATGAAGCGCGGCAAGCGATCGGTGGTTATTTATACGAGTTAGCGGTTAATAAATACAACGAACAAGAAAAAGAAATAACGACTTTAAGCAGCGGCAACGTAAATGCAATTCGTGATGTGGAAAAAGGAATAATTTTACGCAGTATTGATACTTTATGGGTAGAACATCTTGATGCAATCGATCATTTGCGTCGTGGTATCGGACTGCGCGGCTATGGTCAGCATGATCCGTTGCTGGAATATAAAAAAGAAGCTTTTTTAATGTTCAAGCAGCTCTTGAGCGCGATTCAACAGCAAATAGTTTATAGTATATACAAGGTCAGCGCCGGTATGTCGCTTAGTCGTTCTTTACTTGATCGGCAGGGCGTTTCATTGTTCGGCGCCAGTGAAAACGTTTCCGCTTTTTCTGGTGATATAAAACCGGGTGAGTCAAAACAACCGGTTTCCGTGAGCGGTAAGATGAAAAATGAAGAAGGGGATAAAGTCGGTCGTAATGATTTATGCCCTTGCGGTTCGGGTAAAAAGTATAAGAAGTGTCATGGGAAATAATATGGCAATAATCAAGAAAAAAATTTGGCCAGAATATTTTGATGCGGTAGCTTCTGGAAAGAAGAAATATGAGCTTCGTCTCAACGATTTTGAAATCAATGAAGGCGATGTACTTATACTTGAAGAATGGAATCCCGAAACGAAAGAATATACTGGAAGAAAAATTGAAAAGAAAGTGACTTATGTTGGAAAATTCAAGATAGATAAATTGTTTTGGTCAGAAGAGCGGATAAAAGAGAAGGGGATTCAAATTATTTCTTTAGAATAATTCTGCGAACAAGCATTGAAGATCAAAAATTGTCATGGAAAATAAAGAGGTTAGTATTGAAATATCTTCGTGTGTTGATTTCTCTTCTGGAGTGACAGAAGGGCGCTATTTTAATCCTCTTATTGAGAGGATGGAGGTTGAGCAGTTCGAATTAAATCAATGGGGGGCAAAAAATAGAATTAAAATATTTTTTCCGACTGACCAAGCAAACGATTCAATTTTTAATATGGCTGAGGAGTTTAGGTCTAAGCTGGTTTCTCTGTTTGTTTTAATATCTAATTGTGATGTTAGCGCAAGGGACGAAATTGTTTTAGAAGAGCTGAACGGAAACGTGGTAACGGAAGTTAGGCGGGGTGACGAGAGGGAAATTAAGCGTAGAATTGGTCCTCTTATTAAATTTGAAATAACAAAATCAAAAATATCGGAAGTGTCTGAGTTGGAATGGAACGCCTTAAAAAGATTTAAGGAAACCTTCTTATCAATTGATTTTTCCAAGAAATTGGAGTCTTTATTTAGCGCTATTGACACCCTTGCCAAAAACGATTTTTCAGAAGCGGCTGGAGTAAGAGATAGAATGGAAAAATATTTGTTAAATTTAAATATTCCTAAAGAAATAGTTAATGCGATACCGAAGGATAGAGGTTTAAAAATTCATGAAAATACCATTCCGTCAGGCGCGGATAAATATTTTGCATCTTTAAGAGAAAGGGTCGCCGATGACTTTGCGATTAGATTCGGAGTAAGAATACAAAAATCCAAGATACAAATTGGGGATCAGTTTCAAATTATTGGCAGTAAAAAATAAAGTATATGCCAAAATCAAAGTTTAAACCAAAACCAGGACAAATAGATTTTACTCATGTCCGCTTCGCTCCGGTGATTAATTGCGTTTTAAAATACAAAGATAAAATATTACTAGTGCAGCGCAGCAAAGATTTGAATTTTTATCCCGGATACTGGAACGGCATATCTGGTTTTCTTGACGATCATAGACGCCTAAAAGAAAAGGTTGTTGACGAGATAAGGGAAGAACTTGGTATGAACGAAAACATGATCAAAAGTATTAAGCTCGGAGAGATAGTTGATCAGGAGGCGCCAAAATACAAGAAGACATGGGTGGTTCATCCAGTTTTGGTGGAAGTTAAAACCGACAAAGTTAAGCTGGATTGGGAGGCACGGGACTATAAATGGCTTAAAATAGCAGAAGTAAAGAAGCTAAAGCTTTTGCCTGGATTTAATCAGGTTTTGGAAAAACTTTTTTTTGAAAAAAAGTTATGATGTTGACAAGACGGTTGAGATTTCGTGCGGTCAATCGCGATATATTTGAAGCTATTTGCGATGGTACTAAAAAAATAGAAACTCGTGCCGCTACGATCAAATTTCAAAATATAAAAGAGGGCGATAAGCTGGTTTTAGTTTGTGGTAAAGGCAAGGTTGAGAAAGTTGTTAAAACGGCTGATTACGTCGCCAGTATAGCGGCGTTATTAAAAAAGTATAAAGTTAAAGACATTAATCCTTTTATCAAAACAGCTAATGATCTGGAAAAAAAATGTATTATAGCTTTCCTGGCTACAAAGAAAAGATAAAAAAATACGGGTTGGTAGCAATTAGATTTAAATAATTTCATAAAAAATAAAGCCGTCGACGGTCACACTTGACCCTGAGTTCGGGGCGGCGTGTTTGAGAAGTACAATCACTTCCCCCGAAATCGACGGCTAGTTTACAATAATTTTATAAGCGATGTACTAAACTTAGTTTAGCAATAAAAACGTTTTAGATAAAATTGTCAGACATTATTTAGCTAAAATTGAAAGTAAAATGAAGATCGGTAAATATGTTAAAGACTATACTTCTGGTAAAAGAGTCGGGTTTATTCGGGTTTTGTCGGAAGTAAAAGAGTTGGCAGAAGCAATAGCAAAATTTAATAAGAAAGATATAAAAGAAGAATGGCAAGACATTCTTCATTTTGTGCAATTGTGGTTGTACTGGCGGTTTGGGTTAAATCAAGATGTTTGGCGGTACACCGGTGAATCAGTAAAAAAATTCATGGAACGTAAAGCAGTGTGGGGTAAAATCTATAAATATGCCGGTTTGACTGAAAACGTATCTAATTATGTTGGTAATTACAAAAAAGAGGAAAAGGTTATCAAGCAATTAAAAAATTTTGGTATTGATGAGATAACGGCAAAACAAATTTGGGAAACAGCGTTAGTAAATAATTTTTGGACGACGACCGGTAAAATAATGACTTTGTGTTTAATAATGGAAGCAGATAAAATACTTCTGGGTATGAAGAAAAGAGGTTTCGGCGCCGGTCGTTGGAACGGCTTTGGCGGCAAGGTGCACGAAGGAGAAACTATTGAAGAAGCATTGCATCGCGAACTACAAGAAGAAGCTGGGGTAACCGTTAAGACGATCGAGAAAAGAGGCGTGATTGATTTTGACAATAACGGCAAGATGTTAACCGTGCATATTTTTAAAGGCACGGAAATCGTCGGTAGTCCAAGCGAAAGCGAGGAAATGCTGCCAAAGTGGTTTGATATTAACGAGTTACCTTTTGAGACTATGTGGCCGGATGACAAATATTGGTTGCCGTTATTTTTGGCAGACAAAAAATTTACCGGCAAGTTTATTTTTGATGCTGATGACAATGTTTTAAGCTACGAATTAAATGAAGTGGATAGTTTTTAAAAAAACCAGGAAAGGCTTCCTGGTTTTTGGGTGGTTTTAGGTAAGGGGGGGGTGAACAATTTTCGGGATTTTTTTTACGATACCATAGATGCTCAGGGTTATTATGATTAAATTGATCGCCGCCATCCATGGCTTTTCGTGATTAAGAAATACACAGTTGAGCATAACACCCGATACGAGTGTTAAGGAAATGACCTCGCTTATCTTGCGGAGGTTTATATTTTTTATAAACTCTTTTTCTGTCCAGAGCATCGCATTCAAAGTTGTAAACAGCCCCAGTGATGTGGCGAGTATGACCACGTTTGGCAAGGTTTTGGGCATTTGATACCAGGCAGATACAATTACGGAAAAAGTCAGTAGGGTCAAAAAACCGTATAAGCCGCTATTTTTTTGTCTTTTTTTTGTCATTGCAAAACCCCTTTGCTTTGGTTATTGCTTGTCACCTGTCAATTTTCTATCATTACACTATATCAGATCGTTCTATTTTTGTCAATAGTAAGTACTTTCTTGCAAAAAATATTTAGAAAGCGTAGAATAAAGCGCAGTCATATGAAAATATCAAATATATCAAAAGTACGTTTATCCGTACTAGCCATAATTATCATGGCAGTTTTTGCCGGATTTTTAGTATATCCGGCTCCTTTTAATAAAAGCGTTGATTGGTTGAATTCCAAATTAGGCATTACCTTGCCTCATTATTGGAACATTCCTTTTGGCTTAGGCTTGGATTTACAGGGTGGAGCGCAGTTGGTTTATCAGGCTGATGTTTCGCAGGTGCCTGCCGGATCGGAAGCTGACGCTGTCGCCGGGGCTCGTGATGTTATTGAACGACGCGTCAATGCTTTTGGGGTGGCTGAACCGGTAGTTCAAATCAGCGGTTCGGGAAAGGATTATAGAATCGTTGTTGAATTGGCTGGCGTTAAGGATGTAAACCAAGCTATTAAAATGATTGGCGAAACGCCTTTACTTGAATTTAAAGAAGAGGACTCCAGTCAGCCATTACAGACAGATCAGGCACAGGAAATAGCTAAGTATAACGAAGAAGCTAAAAAAACTGCCGAGAGTATTTTAAATGAGGTTTTAAATTCTTCGATTTCCAAATTTGCCGACATTGCCAAAGAAAAATCGGAAGATACTGGATCGGCAACCCAAGGCGGTGATTTGGGATGGGCTAAACGCGGAACATATGTTACCGAGTTCGACACGGCGGTTTTTGACACTTTAAAAAAAGGAGAAATATCCAGACAATTGGTTCAAACGGTTTTTGGGTATCACATTGTTTATAAAGAAGATGAGCGTGGGCAGGGAGAAGATTTGGAAGTGAAGGCGAGTCATATATTGATTAAGACTAAAAGTAGCGCCGATGTTAGCACCTCTAGTCAAAATTGGAAATATACCGGTTTGACCGGCAAGCAGCTAAAAAAAGCGGCTGTTGAATTTGATCCGAATACCGGTT
The DNA here is from genome assembly GCA_041653535.1 of Patescibacteria group bacterium. NCBI lineage: Bacteria > Patescibacteria group bacterium. Next base: position 43,384 of record JBAZFH010000004.1, on the reverse strand, counting down.
CTCCAACCGTGGCTCTAGAGTTTAATGACGAAGGAAAAACTTTATTTGCTGATATTACTCGAAGAAATATTGACAAAACCGTGGGTATTTTTTTAGATGGCGAAGCCATCTCTTTACCCCGAGTAAGCGAGGAGATCCCAAGCGGCAAAGCGGTTATCACGGGTAATTTTTCTTTAGTTGAAGCAAAAACTTTGGTTCAGAGATTGAATGCCGGCGCTTTGCCTGTTCCGGTGACTCTTTTGTCCCAACAAACGATTGGTGCGAGTTTGGGACAAGATTCTGTCCAGAAAAGTTTATTTGCCGGACTGGTTGGTCTTTTAGCCGTGGCGCTGTTTATGATTATTTTTTATCGCTTACCAGGACTGCTTTCAGTTGTCGCTTTATTGATTTACGGCGTTTTAGTGCTTAGTATATTCAAAATGTTTGGTATTACGCTGACTTTATCAGGTATCGCTGGGTTTATTTTATCACTCGGCATTGCTGTTGACGCTAATGTCTTGATATTTGAAAGAATGAAAGAAGAGTTTCGTGCCGGTCGTCCGCTTAATTCAGCTATCGACGAGGGATTTAAACGCGCCTGGTCGTCAATTCGCGATGGTAATATTTCTACCTTGATTACTTGTGCCGTGTTGTTTTGGTTTACTACTAGTTTGGTGCGTGGATTTGCTTTGACACTGGCAATCGGAATTTTGGTTTCACTAGTTACCGCCGTTGTCGTTACTCGCGGATTTTTGAAGTCCATTGCTGTTGGCAGGGTAGAAAATTGGCATTTTCTTTTTAATCGTAAAAAAAATAGCGAAAGCGAGAAACAATAATATTATATGTATAAAATTATCAGCAAAAGAAAATTTTATTACGCCTTTTCTTTGGCGTTAGTAATAGCTTCAGTCGTGTTTCTCTCGATGTGGGGGCTAAAATCGGGCATTGATTTTACCGGCGGTAGTTTGATGCAGGTTTCTTTTCAAAATACTAGTCGACCGAGCGTTGAAGATATATCGAGTGTTCTAAAAGAATTGGATTATATGGCTGATACTACCGTCCAGCCAGTGGGGGATAATGAATTTATATTTCGTTTCAAAGACGTTACCGAAGAACAGCATCAAGAAATTCTGAATAAATTAAAAAATAAATACGTCGTTACTGACGCAACGACCGTGGACAGTGCTAAGGATAGCCAGCCAAAAATAGAAGTAGTTACTGAAAGTAATAAAGAAATTGGTAATGTTAATATTGAAGCGGTTCCCGTCGGAGTCTCTGATCAGGCAAGTCTTCAAGAGGAAAAATTTGAATCAGTCGGTCCAACAATAGGTCAGGAATTGAAAACTAAAAGTTTTTACGCGATAATTTTGGTTATCATCGCGATTATTGCTTATATCGCCTGGTCTTTTCGTAAAGTTGGTCGTCCGGTCCAGTCTTGGAAATATGGTATTACTGCGGTAATTGCCTTGGTCCATGATGTGACAATAACTTGTGGAGTGTTTGCTCTTCTCGGTCATTTTTACGGCGTGGAAGTCAATACCCCGTTTATCGCCGCCGTTTTAACAGTACTTGGTTACTCAGTTAATGATACAATTGTTGTTTTTGATCGTATCAGGGAAAATCTTCATCGTTATCAAGGTGATTTTGAGGAAACGGTCAATATTTCTGTCAATCAGACTGCTGTTCGTTCAATCAACACATCAATGACGGTAATGTTTACGCTACTAGCTATATTTTTCTTTGGTGGCGCTTCAATCAAGTTTTTTGCTTTAGCGTTGATATTCGGAGTATTTTTTGGTACCTACTCATCTATTTTTGTCGCTAGTTCATTGCTGGTAACCTGGCAAAATTTGATAAAAAAGTTCAGTAAATAAATTAAGTAGCTTAAAAACCCCGTTTTATAGCGGGGTTTTTTGGATTAGTTTATTTGAATCTCTGACAAAAATATTTTTCTTTGAATTCCTTATTGGAAATATCAATATCTGCAATCTCCGGGTTTTTTTCCCAAAAATCATCTTTTAGATCAAATTTTAAAACTAGTTTTTTGCTGACATAGTAGATATATTTTTCTAAACCGTTTACCACGACTATTTGACCGCCATCATATGGCTGAACTAAGATATGACAGTTTTCGTAGTTTTCTTTTTGCTTGTTTTTTTGGAGCTCAAAGACCAGCGAATTTTGATAAGTATTGTTATTTAATAGTTCAAAGATGGTGGGGATGATATCGGTTTCACTGTAAATATTATTTTTACTGACAATTTTGTCAATAAAAAAAGTTGTCAGGTCGTTTTTTGGCGGTATATAAGCCATCATAGTTAAAAAATTTTCGTTGTACGATCCGTAGTGAGGCAGGGTGTTGCCGTTATTGATGCCAACCGGCCAAGAATGGTCGCCAAAAGCAAAAAGGTGGCTTTTGCCATTGTTATAATCCTGATATTCTTTATAAAAACGCGAGAAACAGTAATCTTGTTGCAGGGAAGAGTTGATGTAGGTTTCAGCGTAGTTGCTTGGTGTAACGAATTTGTGAGTAAAAGTATACGAATCAAACGGTGTCCATGGTATGTGATGAGAGGAAACTTCAAAATAAACAAATAGTTTTTTCCCGTCAGGATAATTTTCTTTCAAATATTCAAAAGCTCTTTGATAAAAGATGCAATCGTCATATCCCCAAATATATTTTTTATCGTCCGGTTTCATTATGTCTTTGTTATGAATTTCGGAAAAACCCATCGCTTGAAAAAAGTTTCCCATATTATGGAATGAAAGATCGTCCGAGCGAAAAATAATGGTTTTGTACCCATTATTATTTAAAATATTAGGCAGACATTTAGCGGTCAATTTTTCCGGGTGGTAGGATAGCGGGGCGCCGATATTGTTTACCAGTCCGCAAAGAATATTTTCCTGGGCTCTGTCGGTGGTTACACTATTAGACCAAAAATAAGGAAAAAGCACGCCGTCTTTTGCTGCCTGATAAAAATATGGCGCATAAAGATCGTCATATTTTTTTTCGTTTATTTTTGGCATTTGACCTTCTAGTACTATAGCATTAGTTGACTCAAGCTGAAGCATGAATATGCTTTCAGTCGAATTGGTTTCGAAGTCTTCAATAACAGGAGTATAGGCAGAAAAATATTTTCTGGCGTGATAGGTAGATTCGATTATTTGATATTGAAAAGACAAATAGCCGTTATTAGGGGGAAGGAAGGGATTTAGCACTAATCCGGCAATCACAACATATTTTAATTTTTTAAACATTTTAGAAAAATAACCGTTTTGGTTTATTTCATGAACAAGGTTGTAAAAAACATAAAAAAAGAACAGATTAAAAAGATAAAACAAAATTGCGATTGCGCAAAAAGTCAATATAAGGGGAAAGCTAAAAATATTTTCTCCCGTTTTAAAAATTTCGTTAAATGAGTCAAGAAAAAAATAAGGATTAAAAGCATTGCCTGTTACCGCCCAATAAGCTACTAAAAAATAAACTGAAAGGTAGTAAATCGCGGCGGAAAAAGAAAAGATAATGCGTAAAATAAAAGATTTTCGAAAAAACAAAGGACAAAAGAAAATAACGGCAAAGATGAAAAATTGTTTTATTATCAACGGAATAATTGATGACCAGGACAAGATTAATTTATTGGATAAAAAAAATGATGGCAGAAAAACAAAGATTGTTGAAGAAAAAATAATCAAGACGCTGATTAGGAAAAACATTGAAATTTTTAGAATGGCATCCTTTGTTGGCAACATAATAGCACGATTGTAGAATAAAATAGCTTTTTTCGCAAATAAAATAAGCTAAAAAGTAACCTTTGACTTTTTTGTTAAAATACTTTAAAATAAACACACTTATTAACATTTGGGTCAAAACTAGTATTAATTGGCTGGCAAGAGCAGCGATTTGTCGCGCCTATGATAACTTGAGCCGATGTAGCTCAATTGGCAGAGCAACAGTTTTGTAAACTGTAGGTTGTCGGTTCGATTCCGACCATCGGCTCCATTAAAACAGATTTAATTTATCTAAAATAATCAATAAAATTTATGGCAAAAAGAACTGATGACAAGTACGTTAAATTTGAATGTACTGAGTGCAAAAAGGTTAACTACCGACAGCACAAGAATAAAAAAACTATCAAAACCCGTTTGGAATTGTCCAAGTACTGCAAAACTTGTAAAAAACATACTCCGCATAAAGAAACGAAATAATGATTTAATGGTTTATTTTTTGACGTTCCTGATTTCTTAATTTCTAATTTGGTTTTTATCACACCAATGATTGGATATTAGAAATTAAGAAATTGGGGCGTTGCTAGACTACTTATTCTTGTGGGGGCGTCGTATAGTGGTAGTACTACGGTCTCCAAAACCGTTAGCGTGGGTTCGATTCCTACCGCCCCTGCCAGACTGTGAACGGTGCAAGCGACCGAGAGGCCTCTTGCGCTATGTAGATAAAGGAAAAGCCATCCCAATAATTGGGGCGGCTTTTTCGTTTAGCTAACTAATTTTAATTCTCTTTCCACTAAGACCAGCTTGCTTTTTAGGCAGGATAAAATTTCTCTCTTCTCAAAGCTCGTTCCTTCTTTCAAGAGATAAATAACATACTTCTTTAAATCCAGATCAACCTGTTTGCCATTTTTACTCAAGCCCAGTATTCCTTGAAATTTATTGTAGCGGTCAATTTCATTTTTCATCTTTTCTCTTACTTCCAGTTCGTCCAAGTCCAGCTGGCCGATAATCTTAATCAGCTGGCTGATTATTTCTTCCTCGCGCACATAGCGGTATTTACAGCTCCGATCCTTGGCTCGGGTACAGCCGTAATAGACATAGCGGTGAACGGTGTTTTTAGTTTTCTTAAATTTTTCCATCGCTGTAACGCCGCTCCCGCAATGCCCGCAAGTAATCAGTTTGGTAAAGGCAAACTCTTTAGCTCCCCACGGGTTTATGTTAGCGTCTTTTTTTAACCGTTCCTGTACCTTATCAAATAGCGCTTGGCTGATAATTGATTGGTGTTTGCCTAAGTACCAGTTGTTGCTATGCTTCGGGAATTCAAATTTGCCGGTATAGAAGGTATTTCGCAGGAGCAGATAGATGTTACTCAAGGCCAGCGGCTTATTATACTTGGTGGTGAATTTAACTTCCTCTTTCAGCCAGTAATAAAGCTTCCGGCCGCTCCAGCCCTCGTAAGCGATTTTTTCGAACATCTTTTTAATGATCGGGGCTCGATTCGGGTCAAGAAGTAATTGACATTTATGATCAATATTTTTGTCGTTCAAATAGCCAGTCGGCGAACTGCCGGGCCGCCAACCCATTTCCACTCGTGCTTTTAATCCTCTTTTGACGTTTAAGCTTTTATTATCGTTTTCCAGCTTAGCTTGCGAGCAAAGAATCATCAACAGGAATTTCTCGTTAGGGGAGTTAATGAATTTTTGGTTGTAGGTTCTGATTTCGGTTAATAATTTTTGATCCATTAGATCCACTAAACTTCCTAGATCGCCGGCATTGCGGCTTAGCCGATCCGGCGCCCAAGTCAGGATGCCATTAAACAGCCCACTTCTAACGTCCTCAATTAACTTGTTGTAAACTGGCCGTTGGCCCGAGGCCTTGGCCGAGTGGGATTCCTGTCGAATTTCCGTTATCTGCAAGTCGTCTCTTTGCGCTACATTTAGCATTTCCTTAATTTGGGCGTCTATGGATAATGCTTGCCGTTCGTCCGATTCGGTTGATTTCCTCGCATAAAGGCAGTAACGGACAGGGGAGGCGGGCTGGGGTTGATTAATGGGGGCTTGGTTGGGGCTTGGTTCCATAGGTTTAAGGTTATTAGTTAGTCCTATGAACATTGATGACGCAATGGCGCTAGGGAGTCCAGAGCGCCCAGTTGGTAAACTGTAGGTAAGTAAAACTTCCAATTTTCCTCTAAATTTGTTATGATTTAGATATATTTATTAGTTTTATTATGATTGTTTGTAAATGTAAAAACGAAATCAAAAAGTTGGTTGTTGTGGCTTATCCACCGCTTTCAACACAGAATCATGAAAATCATCCTTTAGTTATTTCTGATGGTTTGCATTTTGTATGCGAAGATTGTGCTGGAAAATTTATCTCTTCTTGGAAAGATCATAATAACGGCAGAGTCGAGCCGTATTTAATAGAGAAAATTGGTATTAATGTTAGGGCAGAAACAAAAAAAGATTTTGCCAGAAGAGTACTACCTCAGATAATAAATCAATTTAAGGTTATCGCTCCTTATAATTGGTATATACCTAAAACAGATATAAGCAATTCATTAAAAAATAATCTTAAAAAAATAAAATTATGAAAAAAATTACCTATTATTTTTTAATTTTAACATTCGTTTTAGGGCTAATTCCAATTAATTTTTCCTTGGCGATCACTCAAGACAAGATTAATGCCGAAGTACAAATAGTCTGTCCTGATAATTATGGTAATTGGTTTAGCGGTTCCGGCACTATAATCGATTCTAAGGGTATTATTTTGACAAATAAACATGTGGTTTCCGATCAGTATGGTAAAATTATCAACTCTTGTTTTATTGGTTTTACCGAGTCGATAAATAAAGAGCCAAATTTTGGCACTAAGACAAATCCCAATCTAGCTGAAGTGAAGTATTATACTACGACAGATGATATGGATGCCGCAATTTTATATTTAGAAAATTCTACAAACAAAACCTATCCTTATATAGATATTTGGGGTTATAATTCCAGCTCTTTAAATTTAGGGGATGGGATTGAAGTAATAGGATATCCATCAATAGGTGGAAATACGTTAACTTATGTAAATGGGGTTATGAGTGGTATGTATGGAAATTATATAAAAACAACCGCCCCATTAGAGCATGGTAATTCCGGAGGTTCTGCGTATAACTTTAGCGGAAACTTTGTGGGTATACCCACCGCAGTAGTTAAGGGTGAGCTAAATTCGCTGAGTTTTATCTTGAGTGTCGATAAAATAAAAGAGTGGCTCTCAGGTATTTTGGGTACGGACTTTGCAAATAAAATTGATAATTATAATCCGCCGGTTATTAACCAACAGGTTAGTTTGAATAGTAGCGATCTAACACCTCCAGATACTCAAAATGCTACGGCCACCGTTTGCGCAGACTGGAATTGCGAAATACATCTTAACTTTGAGAATTCATGGAATGCTGACTATCCATACTTTTCGTGGAAAGATTTTTCTGATTCGTCCGGAATTGACGGGTATTATGTTTATGTAGGTAAAGATTTTAACGCTAAACCGACTGAAGAAGGCCAATATATAAACAAAACTGAGTATGCGGGCCTAGGATCGGGAAAAAGTTTAACAGACGCGGGTATATATTATTTGAAGGTGCAGGCAAAAGATAAGGCGGGGAATGTTTCAAATCCGGTATATTGGACATATTACTTTAATACCTCGGATAATCTAGGAACCATAGATTCCAACGAGTCTACCGCTGCGAAATCTTTGGCTAATAGACCTACTAAATTCTATATTTATTCTTATGACAACGGATATAAGGGCGATTTACTTAAAGTAGTTTACCTAGATTCAAAAAACATTCAGCGATTTAATTTAACGACGAATAATCTATATATTGAATGGGATTCAACTAAGAGCAGCGGATTTATCGAGGAGGAACTTGTTATGTTTAGGAAAGACGGAGGTTATAAGGCGGGAAATTGGTATTACGACTGTGACCAAAAATATTTTTATGGTAATAAGGGTCATTATATCAGCTGTATCAGAGATGGTAATAGAAAAGAGTTTCGTTATTGGGGCGATAATTATATAGTTGCAACCGGTTTAGGGGTTGGTCAAAAGTATGACTTTGATTTTACTGGTTATTATGATAAAAATGGATCCTTAACTGATGCTTATCATTTTGCTGTTTTCGAAGTCACCCCTAGTAAGAGTGTTGCTTTAAAAGAAAGTGAAGCTGGTAATAAACTCAGCGGAAAAATATTATTACAAGTTGAGGAACACGGCGAAGCGTGGTATGTGAATCCGACGGACGGTAAAAGGTATTACATGAAAGACGGGGCAACTGCATACCAAATGATGAGAAATTTTGGTTTGGGCATCACGAATGCCAATTTAGCTAAACTACCTCAAGAGGGGGAAAATAAAGCTTATCCATCAACTTTTAATAATCTCAAAGGCAAGATACTGTTACAAGTAGAGGAACACGGTGAAGCGTGGTATGTGAATCCAAAAACCGGGTATCGTCATTACATGAAAGACGGCGATGCCGCTTATAATCTTATGCGATTTTATAGCCTCGGTATTTCTAATAGTGATTTAGTAAAAATTCCGGTAGGAAACTTGTAAACGTTTTATTTTGTATGATTTTAAAGGATACAATCTTAAATCAGTTACACTCAACGAGTAATGGTATTGCGAAAGAATTTGATGCCATATATAGCCAAGAATTATCGGAATTTGCTGAAGAAATGGCGATTTCATATCAAATATTACACGATATAATTAACCGGGATGATCAATCAAAAATATCGGACGCTGATTTCCAGAGCGCACTTTTATTCTGGACAGCTCTAAACACCTACCTATCAGCGTTGGAATTATTCAGGCGTGGATATAGTAAAGAGCCACAAATGCTCATTAGGAATGTTTTGGAGATTTTTAGTGCAGCTTACGATATACATGCTAATCCAGAAAAACTTGAAGTTTTAAGAAACAATCCAAAAAAATTTGACTCTAAAAAAAGTATCAATATTGTAAAGGAAATAAACCCAACCATTGCTCAAATGTGGGGAAATTTAAGTAGTTGGTTTAGCCATGTCAGTATTTTGCACACTGTTCCTCATAGGACGGCCCCGCTCTGTATAGGTGGATTTTTTAATTCTGGCGATCAAGATGCAACTTTTTGTGGATTATTAGCGCCGCTAAATCTTACCCTAGATGTTTTAAATAGCACTTTAGAGTTTACTTTTATTTCAGAAGTATCTAATCCAAGATTTTGGAAACAGCTTACGTCTGATACTTATGCATTTTCAAACCCAAAGACAAGCATAGAGCGTGGAGAGAGGATAATGGAAAAAATGGAAAAAATACTTAATATCAATAAAGAAAAAACATAAGCTTTAGTTTGTTTAAATGGGACACATCCCAAAACCCTTAAGGACTGTCTCATTTGTCTCATTCCTACAGAAATTAGCCAAAAATTTTACCCCAAACGAGACACAGTGTCTCAAAAATGGCACAGCTTAAAACCCCCTTTTCGTGTTCCATTTGTGCCATTTTCCCCGGCCGTTGGGCCTACCTAAAGCCCTATAGCCGCTAGAATCTAACCACCCTAAAAATCCTTTCAAAACCTCTAATAATTCAGTACTAGACCGGGCACGCCTGCCAGACTGTGAACGGTGCGAGCGACCGAGAGGCGTCGCACTTTAAGATAAAAAGAAAAAGAGCCCCGAACAATGCATGATGCATTTGGGGCTCTTTTGGTTTGCGAAAATGCGTGATTCAGCCGACTTTCACCACAGAGGTTTTTGGTTATTGACATCAAGCTAATTTTGAAATAAGATAGTAAATCAACTCCCTTAATTTATCTGAGGTAAGCGTTTTGGGCGCTAATATTTAGTTTCTAGAACGCTCGTCTCAATTCTGAAACAGCAAGAATTCAAGAAAGGAAGATTTATCATGACAAGAGGGCAAAATTTAGCGCGTCAGATTTTGGGCGACGATTTCATCGCTCCGGAAGAAGTCGTTAGAGCGAAGCAAATCACTTACACCCTGAAGCAACTTCAGCGTTTCGCCAAGACCATGCCCGCCGCCAAGGTTCTTCAGTGGCTGAAGCAACACAATTACATGTTACTTCCTGGCAAAGTCGGCGATGACAGCAAGGTGAAGTGGCTCGCGCTCCGCAAGGACGGGGTGCCGGATTCGCGTTTTAAGACCTATAAGGAGCAGGGACGGCTTCTTTCGTTCAAAGAATACGTTCCGTCCATGGGGGAGGTGATTTGGGGCATAGGCACTTATTTCGATGTGCGCGGCATTCGTTTGATGAACGAAGGGTATTGTGTCCGGACCAGTTCCAACCCGGACGGCCAGCCCGCAACCCATGTCCGGGTGGGCCCCTACCTTGAGTCCGGCATGGACGTCAACTACTGTCCCGACGACTACAAAGAGCATGGCTTTGTCCTGCTCGCCGCCGCTCGGAAGCTGTAGTTTCATTCTGAACACGTATTGGCACCCCGCTTGGTTCACAAGTTGCGGGTGCTTTTTCTTTTAGCTAACTAATTTTAATTCTCTTTCCACTAAGACAAGTTTGCTTTTCAGGCAGGACAAAATTTCTCTCTTTTCAAAGCTCGTTCCTTCTTTCAGTAGCGGTGTCTCTCAGTGAGGCGCCGGGTTATTTTTACAAATATACATTCAAAAATCTTTAATGTATAATATATCTATGAATAAAGATTTGATTAAAAAAATTCAAAAACGAATTATTCAGTTATTGTCAGTCGACCAACAAAACCAGCCTGGTATTTTATTGGTCGATAGTTGCAGTGAAGTGTCACGTTTAGTTGCCGGCTGGATAAAAATATTAGATAAGTCTAATCGTATTTTAATAATAAAAGGCGTTAATGTTTGCGGTACTAAAAAATCACACGATATATTGGCGGTAATAACCGTCGATAATCAAGTTTATATTATTGATCCCACGATTTGGCAATTTTTTCCGCAGGCAAAATCAATTTTAGTATTTACTTTGGATAATATTGATATTGCCTTAGATAAAATTAAAACAATATATGGTGGGCAATGGTTAAAAAGCGAGGAGTTTATTCGGATGAATAAAAATGAAGAGAAAGAGTATATGGATATTATATCCCAGAATATTCGTGAAAATAAAAAATATTGCTAAAATTAGATAAAAATGTTTTTAGTGAGACCGAGAGGGTTGCTAAAATTGCACAAAAAATTTTATGAATAAAAGAAAGGCGTTAATAAAAATTACAGGGATATTATTTCTTGTAATTGGATTATTTTCTCTATTTTTTGTCCCGGTCGAATTCACGAGTTTTTATGCTTTTTCTGAGGGTGGAAATTATCACTATGATGGATTTGGCTTCGGAAGTTTGATGTTCGCTTTTATAATATTTAATGCAATGGCTTATTTTGTTTTGGCATGCTTAGGAATTCCTCTGGGAATTGGCAATATTTCATTAAAAAAATGGGGGTATAATTTATCTGTTGCCGTCTTTAGAGCGCTATTAATATTGGGTTTGGCGCTGTTGGCAAGCGTTCTATTTTCTTTTGATCTCTTAAAAGTGTTTGAACCGAATCAGCTATTCATAATCTTACTATTCATTTTATTGTTTTTTATTGTATTGCCTTATTTCTTAATAAGATTCTATAAAAATCCGAATACTATAAAGTTATTCAAAAGTTCGGATGTGGAAAGTTACTTTGCAAAACAATCTCCTGGAAAACTAACAATAATATTGCTAAATTTTTTCTGGATTCTACTTTTTTACTTACTGCTATTTTTTAAAAGCGCTTTCCCCTTATTTGGAGAGTTTGTTTTTAAAAAAGAAGGAACTCATTGTTTAAGCGTGGCTATTTTTATTTTATTTATATTAACTTATTTGCTTTACAACAATAAATATTACTCGAAATACTGGACGCTGGGTTATTATTTAGCTCTGTTCACTTCTTTTGTAATGACTTTTTTGAAGCACACCACAAATGATTTTATAAACTTGCTTAATTTACCGGTTTATGAAGTTGAAAAGGTTGTGCCGGCATTTTGGATTCCAGCCGGAATTAATTTGGTTTTTTTCTTCGGCTTGCTGATACTAATTCAAATATTTTTAATCTTTAAAATTAAAAAATAAACCGTTATGAAAATAGTCAAATGGACAGCTAGGATATTGGCATTATGCATCTTGATTTTCGCTCTGCCATTTTATTTCGGCTATGGTAATCCGTTACCATTTACCAAGCCCGATTATTCATTATGGGAAAATGTCGCTTTGGCCATGATGCCGTTGGTTTTTATCGGTTTGGCTTTGGGTTGGAAATATCCCAAGGTTGCCGGGTGGCTGATAATCATCTCAATCGCAATCGGATTAATTGTCGGCCTTTTGACAGAGGCAAATCTTAGTATTAATTTGGTCGTGCCTATCATTCCGGGAATTCTGTATTTGATAGACGGATACAAAAGACAAATCAAAATTAATTAAATTATTTATTTATTATTAATTTATAAAACTATGTCAAAATATTGCGAATCGTGCGGAATGCCATTTGAGAAAAAAAGAAGACTTTGCTGGTGGTGATGAAAATGCCAAGTTTTGTCTTTACTGCGTTAACGCCGACGGCAGTGTCAAAACTTGCGAAGAAATTTTTGAGGGCGGAGTTCAGTTTTTTATGAGCCAAATCGGCGGTGATCGCCAGATGGCAGAAAAGATTACCAGAAAAAACATGAATCAACAGCCGTATTGGCAAGGCAAAGACTGTGAAGTGCTTAAGGGAGAAACAGCGACCGATAAGGAGTTTGCCGAGGCAATGAAAAAGTTATAAAAACAAACCAGATAATCTTATCTTAACCGGGCTTTTAGCTCGGTTTTTAGTTATTGACATCAAGCTAATTTTGAAATAAGATAGTAAATCAACTCCTTTCTTTAATTTATCTGAGACAAGTGTTTTGGATGCTAATAATTTAAATTTAGTTTCTAGAACGCTCGCCTCAATTCTGAAGCAGCAAGAATTCAAGAAGGGAGATTTGTCATGACGAGAGGACAGGCTTCAGCGCGCCAGATTTTGGGCGACGATTTCATCGCTCCGGAAGAAGTCGTTGCTGCTAAAGTGAAGTCAATCACTTACACCCCGAAGCAACTTCAGCGTCTCGCCAAGACCATGCCCGCCGCCAAAGTTCTTCAGTGGCTGAAGCAACACAACTACATATTGCTTCCTGGCAAGGTCGGCGATGACAGCAAGGTGAAATGGCTCGCGCTCCGCAAGGACGGGGTGCCGGATTCGCGCTTCAAGACCTATAAGGAGCAGAGACGACTTCTTTTATTCAAAGAACGCGTTCCGTCCATGGAGGAGGTGATTTGGGGTATAGGCACTTATTTCGATGTGCGCGGCATTCGCTTGATGAACGAAGGGTATTGCGTCCGGACCAGTTCCAACCCGGACGGCCAGGCCGCGCAGGAATTCGGCCGCTTAATCCTTGTTGACGATGGTGACGGTGAAGCTGCCGTCGGGAAGCATGGACAGTCCGAGTGCGGTGTTGAAATATTTCATAATTCCACTGGGTACCAGACCGAGTACGCCTGCCAAAAAACTTTTACCATTTAGGGTTGAAAGTTTTTTGATGTATTAAAGGAATCAAACGGTCACAAGCGAATCGGAGGCGATAGACAGGCATTCCGAACTAGCACGGGAGTGTCTGGTGGTCAGAACAAGGAGTTCGTTAGTGGGCAGATGACGCGAAATTCCTACCACCCATGTTTAGCTATGGTAAAATTGACAAGATATTAAAAATTTAATACATTATATTATTAGTTTTTTAATTTGGATTTACAATTAAAATACTTGTCATATTTAGGTAGCGATAGCCAAAAGATGCTTAAAATTAGGCATTTTCTGGCTATGGCTGCATTTGGCAGTTTATAGCGTAACCTTTAAAACGGACGGGTTCGTAAGGAACATGTCCACAAGAAAGGAGTAGACGATGTCTACGCTGTATTCGATTGGTCAGATGAATCAGGTGGCAGACGCACTGGAAGCGGCGGGGTATACGCCCGACGACGTTACCAAATTGCGTTCCAACGCGGACGCACTTAAGCAGTTCAAGTTCGTCCTCGGCGGAAAGTCGGAAATCGTGAAGGTCAAACACATCGTTGACCTCGATATTGACCCATTCGTGCCTGATTACTGGGAAGTGGTCGAGCATATCAAGGGCGGGCAGTTCACCTTCGACCCGACCAAGGTGGTGCTGTATCTTGACGAAGTCCAGAAGGAAGCCGGCGTTATTGTCGGCAATCAGCTTCGCGAGAAAATCAAAGACCGTTCGGCTTACAATGCCAATTTGCTCGATTTCTATCTGAAGAATCCTCACCTTATTCCTAAGGAATGGAAGGGAAAGACGGTGTTTTTCTGGGGCACCATCTACCGTGATTCGGACGGCGATCTTTGCGTCCGCTTCCTCAAATGGCGCGGTTACAAGTGGCACTGGAGTTTCGCCTGGGTCGGCGGCTGCATTTACGACAGTAACCCCGCCGCGGTTCCCGCCAAGTAACTAGCCCTTAGGGCTTAAGACCTTTGGTCTCCTTTGACCCTTGGTCTTAGCTCTTTGGACTCACGACTCTTCAGCCCGCGCTGGTTTCAATACTAGTGCGGGCTGATTTATTTTTGTATAATATGATAACCACCTTTGAATATTTATTTAAAAATTTATTAAAATATCAAAGTAAAACGCTATGAGAAATAAAACAATAATAATTGCGATCGTCAGTTTTGCCCTGGGGGCGTTGATTTATAATTTATTTTCCCCGGTTATTTTTCAGGAAGGCAATCCTTGGCCGCAGATCAAAGGAATTACCGAGTTAACTTTCGGCAAATCAAAAATAGTCAAGCTGTCCGGCTCTGATAATAAATATTTAACCAAAAACAAGGGCGGTTGGGAGGTTGCTGACAGCCTTTTGAAGAATAAAGGTTATGAATTTACCGAACAGATGGGGTCAGGTTATTTTTATAAATCTTCCGACAGTAATGCCGTTATGACTAGACGTCAATACAGTCGGTTCTATATAATCTGGGCTATTACCGAAAATAAGAATAATTTTCAAACAAACAATGATCTATGGACCGTAACTACTAATGATCAAGGTATAATGTTTAAATATCCCAGAGAGCTGCTGACAAAGTATATCAGCGAAACAGAATGGCCGCCGGTTATCAAAATTAAAACAGGAACATATTTTTGTAAAACTACACCAATGGAAGTGAGTAGTATGTCTGAAATAACCAGACGAAGATTGGTTGATGATAGAGAATATTGCGTAAATGTTAAATATGAAGGTGCCGCCGGGAGTGTTTATGCGTCGTATATCTATACGACGTTCAAAGACGATGAACTTATTGAAGTTAGTTTTTCACTTCGTTATTATAACTGTGGTAATTATGACGAAGAACAAAATAAAGCTTGTGTCAGCGAAAGAGAAGTTTTTGATATTGACGCCACCGTTGATAAGATTGTTCAAACAATCAAACGGGATTTATCTCAAAAAGAGAGTTTATCGGATCAAATTGAAAAGTGCATAATAATGAGCGATATTGTCAGTGGGGAAAAATGCGACAATCTGTTGAAACAAATAACCGACTATAATTCCTGTGTTGAAGCCGGTTTTGCGATAATGAAATCGAATCCGCCGCAATGCGCTACACCGGACGAACGGATTTTTGTTGAAACTAAAATATAATAGTCTTGGCTGACGATTTCTTGGACTTCTTGCGATTATTGTTGGTATTATAATTCTGATAAAAAACAGGAATGGAAATTATGTAAAACAGACTTAATGATTATCAGCTAAATTCACTCTTTTTAAGATCTCCAATGATTAGGTATTAGACTGGATGTGTCTGTCAAGAAGTCACTTCGTCTTTTGTCAGGTGGTTTTTTTTGTTAGATCAAGAACGGTTTAAACTTTTGCACTTTTTAGTCATTTAATATTGCCAGTAAACAGCTATTAAGGTATACTAATAGCAGCTGTTTTAGCTGTAAAAAAGCATGTTTACGAAATAATAATTTTATGATTAATACCAGAAAAATAAGAAAATTTTTTCCAGCGATAAAATCCGGAAGAATCGTTTCTAATAATGCAGCTAGCACCCAAGCACCTATTCAATTATTAAAGTTATTGGAAAAACTTATTATCAAATATGATAATGTCCATCGAGGACAGTCAAAATCATCCATTGCTACTACTAAAATATTTGAATCATCTTACGATACTATCGCGCAGTTTATTGGTGCGCCGTCTAGGAAAAATATTATTTTGTACAGGAACACGACCGAAGCGATCAACTCGGTAATGTATTCTTTATTAACTGACTTTAAAGACGGGGATAATGTGGTTACTACATACATGGAGCATAATTCAAACTATGTGCCATGGTATGGACTGACCAAAGAGATATTACCAAAATTTGGGATTAACGTAAAGTGCCGATTGGCCAAATTTGATAAAGAAACAGGAAAACTCGATCTGGAGCATCTAAAATCTTTGGTAGACAATAAAACTAAACTGATTTGCTGCACGGCAGCGTCAAATTTTTTGGGGACGAAAAACCCGATCAAAAAAATAAGAGAAATAGCGGACTCTAGCGGTTATGTTCAGCCAAACGGAGAAAAAAAATCCTATCTCTTGGTTGATGGCGCTCAGGCGGTTCCCAATACTTTTATCAATGTTAAAGAGTTGGATGTTGATTTTTTGGCTTGGTCTTTTCATAAAATGCTGGCACCATTTGGTGTTGGCGCACTATATGCCAAAGAAGAACTGCTAGAAAAAATGAAGCCGTTTCTTTACGGTGGAGACATGATTGCCGAAGGAGATGTTGCTCCGGAAAAGGTAGGATACAACGCGCTACCTTGGAAATTTACGGCCGGCACCCCAAATATTTTAGGAACGATACTGTCGGCTCAAGCAGTGAGGCTATTGGTAGATTTTTCCCTAAACCCCGGCAAATATCACTATTTCATGACTGATAAACAGCTGGACCCCGCCGATGTCAAAAAAGCTATGGATAATATCGAGTCTCACGAGAGTTTTTTGATTGGTGAGGCAATAAAGATATTAGAGGGTATTCCTTTGCTAAATATTTATGGTCCAAAAAATCCTGAAAGCAGAACATCATTAGTGTCTTTTAATTATCCGGGGGTAACACCATTTGAGATTGCCGAAAATCTAGACAAATTAGGGGTTGAATCAAGGGCAGGTTGCCATTGTGCGACCCTGGCTCATCACTACTACGAATTAAGTCTTCCAGCGAGTTGTCGACTAAGCTTTTACATCTATAATGACATCAAGGATGTAAGAAAAGCCTGTCTGGCTGTCAAAAAGTATTTTGAAAATAATAAATAAAATATAAACAAAATTAATTTTAAAAAAAGTATGATGCAGTGTTCGATCTATGACAAGTCGTTAAGATTTTCTCGCGCCACTTACGGAGTTTTAGTTTTAATCTCTTTCTTGATGCGCAACGAATGGTTGCTTTTGGCAGCCGCTGTCTTGATACTTTTGGGAGCGCTATCTTTGAAACTGAATATTGCTTATCAGCTTCACGCCCTAGGACCTAAAAAGGCCGGCCTAGCATTAACTCAAAAGGACAGTGCCGAGCTCGGTTTTGTCGCCGGCATGACAGGGGTTTTGTTACTGATCGGCTTTGGCTTTATTTATTTTGATAAATTTGTTGATGCCGCTTGGATTTATATCTTGGTGGTAGATTTGCTGATATTTCTGGCCTGCTTTGTCGGTTTTTGCGTAGCTACGATGATGTATGTTTTATTTAAAAAACTTTTTAATAAATAAACAGTGAAAGACTCTAAAGAAAAAATGATAGTAGGGGAGTCTGGTTATCTCAATAAAAATTGTTGGCTGGTAAAAAATCTTAATTATGCTCCCTATCGACGCTGTCAGCACTGCGATTTTAAATTTCGCAACTGTCTTTTTTTACGCTATCAGGTAATCAGTTTGATATTGATAGTTGTTTTTTTGTTCGCCTTTTTTTTAATCGAGGGGAGAATTTCGACGTTAGTGGTCGGCGCCATCTTTACCTTTGTTATTGTTTATGGATATTTTTTCAACAATAGCACGGAAAAAATAATTAAATCGAGTTTTTCTGAACGGCAAGCAAAAGAAGCACTGGAGGATTTAACTGAAAAATTAGAAGAAAAAGTCGATGAACAAACTAAATATTTAAAAGAGTTATTGGAAATGAAAAGTGATTTTTTGCGGGTGGTTAATCATCAATTAAATACGCCACTGTCAGTGATGAAGGGGTATTTTTCCATGATGGAAGAGGGTTTCTGTACGACCAAAAAAGCATTGCCACCAATCAAGTCCGGTCTAGAGAGAATCAGCTCAACCGTTGCCGATTTTTGGAACGCCTATGAACTGGAAGGGGAACGAATGAAAATGAATCCGCAAAAAACCGATATTGCCGAGGTCGTTAATTTATTAATTCCTGAAAAACAAAAAATGCAGTTAGCGACGGAAAGAAAGTTGGAAATCGGGGTGGAAAAACCAAATTTTAAAATTCCCTTAGTCTGGTGTGATCATAAAAAGATTACCCACGTGATATCTAATCTTTTAGATAACGCTATCTATTATACCCGCAAAGGCAAAGTAACGGTTAGTTACGAACTAGTAGGCGATAAATATTTAAAAGTCAAGGTTCGTGACACTGGCGTTGGCATCTCGGCGGAAGACAAAAAGAAACTGTTTAAAAAATTTTCTCGCGGTAATACTGCGACCGATTTGCGTCCAGATGGTAGTGGTTTGGGACTTTTTATTGCTAAAAAAATAATTGAGGGAAATTTTGGAGAAATTTTTTGTCTTAGCGAGGGTAAGGGTAACGGTTCAATATTTGGTTTTACCCTGCCAGTTTATAAAAATCAAAAAATAACTCCAGACCAAGGCGAGCCGGTCAATCGGGAGAAAAAAATTGTTATCTTTGATAAAAAATAACAAAATTTTAAAAATATATGAAATTAACCGGCGTAATGAAATCAGATAAAGGTCGTATTCTTTTAGTGGAAGACGAGGCAGCGTTGGTTAATATTTATCATGATTATCTGGAAAAAAACGGTTATGATTTTTTGACCACCAAGGATATTACCGAAGCCCTCCAGTTAGTTAAAACCGAACAACCAGATTTGGTATTACTGGATATTATTATTCCTAAACCGGAAAACACAATCGCCGAGCAAGGGTGGGAATTTTTGGCAGCAGTTAAAAAGGATCCTTTGACTAAAAATATTCCCGTATTAATGTTTACCAATCTGGATACGCATCAAGATCGGGTCAAAAGCGAACAAATGGGTGCGGCTGGTTTTATTTTTAAACGGGATTGTTCGCCTCGTGAAGTTCTGGATACTATTGCCGAAATTATCAAAAAAGACCGCGAAAGAAAAAAAATAAATAATAACTAAAGATAAAAAAAGTATGGGTAATTTTAATAGAGATAAGCGGTCCGGTGGCGGTAAGCGAGGCGACTTTGGCGGTGGTAGACAGCAAATGTATCACGCTGTCTGTAGTCAGTGCGGTAATGATTGCGAAGTGCCTTTCCGCCCTACCGGCGACAAACCAGTTTACTGCAATCAATGTTTTAGCACCCAAAGTGGAAAGGGTTTCAATCGAGGATCAGAGCGCTTTAACCGTGAATACAAAAGAATGTTTGACGCTGTTTGTGCTAAATGTGGCAGTAGATGCCAAGTGCCATTTCGACCAACGGGTGATAAACCGGTTTACTGCAGCAATTGTTTTGATAAAGGCGATCGAGGTGGCGCTCGTGGCGGTGGCGGTAAAGGCGATCAGTATAAAGACCAACTTGCTGTTATAAACAGCAAGCTAGACCAAATCCTAAAAGCTCTAAACCCGACAGTAAAGCCGTTGGCAAAAACCGAAGCTGTGGCTAAAGAAACTGTAAAGAAGACGCCAGTTAAAGTAGTGGTTAAAAAGGTAGCAAAGAAAAAGAAAAAATAAGATATTGATCAAAAACCAACCGTGAATCTACACGGTTGGTTTTTTTTATTTTACCTCGTGCCCTGCGCGGGCAGCGATTACTTTTTGGCTGCAAAAAGTAATCAAAAAGCTTTGGGGGCTCCAAAAGCGCGATTACCCTAACGTTTTATCGTCCCTAAGCTCGCCTCGCCCCTTTCGCTCACTGACGTTCGACTCTCGGGGCTTCGGCTTTGGCGTAGCTTCCACTCCCAAGCCCCCAAAATTTTAGTAACTTAATATTTTTTGAAATAATACTGATAACAGCTTGGTTAATCTTGCCAAAAAGGGAAAAGCAGTGTAGAATATCCCAACAATCGTAAAAGATATGGCACAAGGAGTAATACTTAGCTTCGACAAAGTATCATTTGCTTATCCGGATAAAAAATATTTGCTGGAAGAGGCTAGTTTTAGCGTACACGCTGGATCAAAAATTACTCTCATGGGTCAAAACGGCGCCGGTAAAAGCACTATTTTTTCTCTAATTCGAAAAGAACTAAAACCAAACGAGGGTGGCGTAAATATCACCAATGGCGCTACTATTGGTACTGCTTTTCAAATGGTGGAACGAGCTGACTTTGATATGACGGTGGAGGAATATTTTACCAAAGCTTTTGAGGTGGTTCCGCCGAGTATCAAAAGTAAAATCAGCAAAGCGCTCGATGCGGTTAACCTCGATGTTCCTACTATCAGAAAAGTGGGTGAACTATCCGGTGGACAGCAAGCACGGCTACTCCTAGCCGTTGCTCTAATTCAAGATCCGGATATTTTACTACTAGATGAGCCAACTAATAATTTGGACAAGGCTGGTATTGATCATTTGATTACTTTTTTAATAATGTATCCAAAAACCGTGGTGGTGATTTCCCATGATGCGGATTTTCTTAACTCTTTTACCGAGGGCGTGCTTTATCTAGATTTTTTTACCAAAAAAATAGAAACCTATGTCGGTGACTACTACACTGTGGTCGAAGAAATCCAAAACCGGATCAAGCGCGAACAGATGAAAAACGCCCAGCTGGAAAAGCAAATCCAGGATAACAAAGAAAAGGTAAACTTTTTTGCCAACAAAGGCGGTAAGATGAGAAAGCTGGCGTCTAAACTAAAAGAAGAAACCTTGGAAATGGAAGAAAACAAAGTCGAAGTTCGCCGAGAAGATAAAAGTATCCATGATTTTAGCATCCCAGCTCAAGATATTGTTGGTAATATAGTTACTATCAAATCCGTAAAAATTATCAAAAACCATGAGCCAATAGTTAAGCCGGTTAATAAAGTATTGCGCCAAAAGTCGCGTCTACTCATCACCGGACCAAACGGTATTGGCAAAAGTACGCTACTGCGAGCGCTGGTTAATAACACCGATGAAGGCACCAAAATTATGGATGGCATCAGAGTAGGATATTATAGCCAAGATTTTTCAGCGCTAGACTTTAACGCTACTGTTTTTGATTCGCTGAAAAGTAGTCTGGAGGAGTCCGGTCGTGGCGATATCCAATATATGCGCTCTGTTGCTGCCAATCTGCTGATCACCGGCAACCTAATGGGTCACCAAATCAGCGATCTGTCCGAAGGCCAAAAAGGACTGCTGTCTTTTGCCAAGTTTGTCTTGATGCAGCCGGGTTTACTAGTCCTTGATGAGCCTACCAACCACATCAACTTTCGTCATTTACCGGTGATTGCCAAAGCTATCAACGAATATGACGGCGCGATGATACTGATCAGCCACATGCCGGATTTTGTTAAAGAGATCAAGTTTGATGAGTTTTTGGAGCTAGATAAGATATAAAATTTTAACAAAAAGAAAACCGCCTCAACCTTTTCGGTTATATTGGCGGTTTTTTTGAATGCGAGAAAAAAAGTGTTTCACTCTTTCTCGCCGTTGAGAATTTCATTCTCGAAGCGTTGGACAAACGCTTCGGGATGACCGTCGGTCATCTCTCCCGCCATGACGCCGATTTGCATGGCGTGGCGAATTTGGTCGGCATAATCAAGACCGACCTCTTCGTTGTGACGAAAAAAAAGTTCGTAAAATGCTTCTTTAGCCACGGCTATGGGATTACCCCATAGCTTTTTGACGTTTTCTTGAAACGTCAAACTCGCTTTTTTCATTGAGGCACCCCCCGATTAGTCGGTGCGTACGGTGGCGTTTTTAAACGGCCATCCGGCGCATACATTAAGCTCAACTTCTTGTCCGGCGGGGTTTGTCGCCCGCGCCGAGAATTTAGCGGCGTCGCTGCCGCTGCAACCGCGAAGTCCGACAAGTAACCAGTCTTTGTCCGTGATTTGGACGTTGACATACCCTTGTTTCTCAAGGGAGCGGATTGCGATTTGCGGCTCGACCATGATGCCGCGACAAGCCGCGACAACACAAATAATAATGGTCAAAAAATAAACCAAAATCGTTTCACCGTAATCTTTCATCGACTCCATCCTCCTGTTTTTGTTTTTGTCAAAAATCTTGATTTTTAAATATATCATATTATAAAAATAAAGTCAATAGAAATAACAAAAATATTTAAAATAAGATAAAAATAGTTGACAAAAATATATTAGGATGTTAAAATGGCGTTACTTTATGGAATCAGTCTGACAAGGTTCCCCGGTGCGGGAATTTTTTATTCATATTAGGAAGGCAGGAGGATAGGATGTTAGGATATTAGGTTAAAAGCTTTTTTTTATTATCTTATCCTCATAACCTCCTATCATCATATTTTATGGATATACGTAATGTCGCCATCATAGCTCACGTTGACCACGGCAAGACCACGCTAGTGGACGCGCTGCTGCGCCAATCAAAAACCAAACTGGACAAGGAAATTTCCGGCAATGATTTGATTATGGATTCAAACGAGCTAGAGCGCGAACGCGGCATTACTATTTTTTCCAAAAACGCTTCGGTGATGTGGCAGGGGACCAAGATTAATATTATCGATACTCCTGGTCACGCTGACTTTGGCGGTGAAGTCGAGCGCGTGTTGACTATGGCTGACGGTTGTTTGCTGCTAGTTGATGCCAAGGAAGGCCCAATGCCTCAGACCCGCTTTGTTCTCAAACAAGCGTTGAAAATGAAACTGAAAATCATTGTCGTGATCAACAAAATCGACAAACCAGACGCTAGATGCAACTACGCTCTTAACAAAACTTTTGACCTATTTGTCGAGCTTGGCGCTGATGACAAAACTCTTGATTTTCCTGTGGTCTATGCCGCTGCTCGTGACGGTAAAGCGGGAATTGATTCCGATCTATCCAAGATGACTGACATTGCTCCAATTTTTGATACTATTCTCAAAAACATTCCTCCGGCTTCTGGTGATGCCACTAAACCATTACAATTACTTGTTACCACTCTTGCCGCTGATGATTTTCGCGGTCGGATCGTTATCGGCCGAATGCACAACGGCACACTGCGCGCCGGTCAAGAAGTAATGCATATCAACCGTGTTGGGATACAAAAAAAATGTCGACTGATTGCCCTGATGACTTTTGAGGGGCTTGGTCGTATCGACACAACCGAAGCCGTAGCGGGCGACATAGTAGCGCTAGCCGGTATTCCTGAGGCAACTATTGGTGAAACTATTGCTGATGTAAATAATCCCATTGCTTTGCCATTACTTTCTATCGAAGAACCAACCGTCAAAGTGATTTTTCGCGTCAATGATTCGCCTTTTGCTGGTAGGGAGGGGCAGTACACTACTTCTCGTCAAATCCGCGCTCGGCTCTACAAAGAACTGGAAACCGATATGGCGCTGCGCGTCAACGACGAACCGGACGGCACCTGGACAGTATCTGGTCGCGGTGAACTGCATTTGGCAATTTTTATTGAACGTTTACGTCGCGAGGGTTATGAACTACAAGTATCGCGCCCACAAGTGATTACCAAAGAAGTAAATGGCAAAACCCTGACTCCTTTTGAAATGATTTTTATTGAAACACCGGAAATCCATGCCGGAGCAGTGATCCAAAAACTTGGCTCCCGTCGCGGTGAACTAAAGGAAATGAAAACCGAAGGCAATATTACTTATCTAGAATTTTTAGTGCCGACCAAAGGACTTTTTGGCTATCGCTCGGAATTTCTTATCGACACCAGGGGACTGGGACTAATCAATACTATGTTTGATAGTTACAAACCTGATCCAGGTAGCTGGCAAGAACGCGACAGAGGTTCTCTGGTAGCCTGTGAAACTGCCGAAACCAATCTTTACGGCATGCTGAACGTCCAAGACCGCGGTGTTTTCTTTATCGGTCCTGGCGTCAATGTCTATGCTGGACAAGTAGTAGGTCAAAATGCCCGTATTGATGACATCTGGGTTAATGTTTGTAAATCTAAACATTTATCTAACATGCGATCCAAGGGTGATGGTAGTGCCGAGCATTTCAATACGCCAAGGACCATGGATCTAGAAGACTCTTTAGAATACATTGGTGAGGACGAACTAGTGGAAGTAACTCCAAAAAGTGTCAGGATTCGTAAAATGATTCTGAACAAGGAAGAGGCAAAAAAGAAAGAATCGGCATCTCGTAAAAGTTAAAGCTTGACAGTTATTTTATATTATGATATAGTTGCATCTTAATCAAAAGCGTCTAAATAAAGCGCTTACGGACTCAAACTCTTCTTGTGTCATATAACGGTGACCTAAAGCAGAATGCGGGTCACTAATTTTTTTTGTTATGACACCAGTACACAAAGTGGCGCCTAGCTTTAATAACCTAGGTCTAGCCCAAAGTTTGTTAGCTATTTTAGCCGACAACAAATTCACCAACCCCACACCGATTCAACATCAATCTATCCCTGCTATTTTGGAAGGAAAAGATGTTATTGGTATTGCTCAAACCGGTACGGGTAAAACCTTGGCTTTTGGTTTGCCAATTTTGCAGCGTTTAGCTAAAAGTAAAGGCCAAGCGCTGGTTTTAGTACCGACTCGTGAACTAGCTTTGCAAGTCGATGAAGTACTGCAAAAAGTCGGTCGCAGTCTAGGACTAAAAACTGCTGTAATCATCGGTGGCGAACCGTCTGGACGACAGATTGCTCAGTTGCGCCGCAATCCGCAAATTGTGGTAGCTACCCCGGGCAGATTAATCGACCATATGCAACAGAGAACTTATTCTTTGGAAAAAATTCAAATCTTAGTACTAGACGAAGCTGACAGAATGCTTGATATTGGTTTTTTACCTCAGCTTAAACAAATCTTGGCCGCTGCCCCACAAGAACGCCAGACACTGATGTTTTCTGCCACTATTGCCAAAGCCATATCAGAATTAGCGGCGCGCCACATGAAAATGCCTTTTCGTATTGAAGTAGCGCCATCCGGTCAGACTGCAGCTAATATCGAACAAGAAGTATTTGTTATTCGTAAAGAAGATAAAATGCGCCTTTTGGAAAAAACCTTGACCGATCACGACGGTACGGTACTGGTGTTTTCCCGCACCAAACACGGCGCGAGAAAAATCGCGGCTGGTATTTGTTCAATGGATAGAAAAGCTATTGAAATTCATTCCAATCGTTCATTAGCTCAACGCCGTGAAGCCATGGATGGTTTTAAATCCGGCAAATATCAGGTGCTTGTCGCTACTGATATTGCTGCCCGTGGTATTGATGTAAAAGATATTTCATTGGTCATAAATTTTGATTTACCGGATAATCTTGACGATTATGTTCATCGTATTGGTCGTACCGGCCGTGCCGGCAAGTTTGGTAAAGCAGTTTCATTTGCTACACCAGAACAACGATCTGATATTAAGCAAATCGAAAGACTAATCCGTAAAACTTTGCCCATTCTCACTACACCGACACTACCACCTCATCGCGTCGGAGCTGCTATGCCTGAAGACCGTGAGAGACGTTTTGGTAGCGGTGGTTTTAACCGTAACCGTCAGCGTCCTAGTGGAGATAGAAATTCCTACCGAGGTTCGTCTAAAAGTCCTTACCACGGAACATTTCGCACTCCATCTCGAAGTGCAAGCGCTGGTGAGGGTCGCCTTAGCGGTAAAAGCGGCAGATCACAGCGTCACAGCTTTGATTATGCGCCTCGCCGAGTATCTCGCCGCGACTATCGAGGACAACGTTAAAAAAAATGTTTGATATAAAAAACGCCTTGGTTTATTCAGGGTGTTTTTACATATTTTGTCATAAAATACCATAAAAAGATAACCTTAAAAACTGTGGATAATTATTTTATAAGTAGCTATGTTAATAATGATCTTTTTCGTGTATACTAACATTTAGAAGATATGGGGTATTGACAAAATGGATGAATTTGGTAATATGCAGTATCCTGAAATGAATAATAGGTTGAACCGAATACTTTATTTTCGCTAAAAACACCCACTCTGTTTCTTCGGAAACACAGTGGGTTTTTATAAACTTTATGACCGAAAAAGAAAAAATTGCGATTTATATTGATGGTGGTAATTTATATTTTAAATTAAAAGAATTGAAGATAGAGCATACAACCGATTTTGACTACAAGGGTCTGTGTGACTATTTAGCTCGTGGTAGAGAAGTTGTTTCTTATCGTTATTATGTAGGAACTATTAGGGCAGGAAAAGACGATAAAAGAGGTCAAAAATTAAGAGCAGGACAACAACGACTATTTAACAAATTATTAGAAAAAAATTTTGTTATTAAAAAGGGCTACTTAATGCAAAACAATGGCAAATTCCACGAAAAAGGTGTGGACGTACAAATAGCAATAGATTTGCTAATCGGAGCTTACGATGGTATGTACGACGCCGCTGTTTTAATATCGTCAGATACCGACTTAATACCGGCAATTAAAAAAATAAAATATTTGGGGAAAGCAATAGAATATGTAGGTTTCTCCCACCAACCGAGTCTCGGAATGCAAAAGAATGTTAACCTTTCTCGTCTATTACTAGAAGAAGAGGTAAAAAAGTTCGAATACAAAGGGTTAGTCTAGACTGTATAATACACATATACTTAGATCCTATTTCAAACTAAAAACCACCCGGATTAACCGAGCGGTTTTTTATTCAATTTTTAATATCTTGTAAATATTGATCCTGTCTTTAATCTGGATTTTGACGCTATCACCGACGCGATGACCAAGCAGCGCCGCGCCAATAGGCGAATTGGCTGATATAACACCGGCGCTGGGATTGGATTCGGCCGAACCAAGTATTTTATACGTTGTGTGTTTGCCGTTTTGCTCAAAAGTTACGGTACTACCCATACCAACAACGTCGCTATTTTTTTGCGGCTTGATGATCTTGGCATATTTGATCATTTCTTCCAGTTCGATAATATGCTGGTTGATACCGCGGAGTTTGCCTTTAGCTACCTGATAACCGGCGTTTTCCGAAAAATCTCCGTGTTCAGCAAGACGCGCCGCTTCCTTGGCAGCGGCGGGAAGAGCAATATTTTTTAAGCGAGTTAATTCTGCCCTTAACTCTTCATATTTAGATTCGGTAATATTGTGATCGATAGCAGAATGAGTATATTTTCCAGGTTTTCTTATTGGTACTTGCATAGATCGATTATAAGCACTTCTGACTTTTGTGGCAAGGTTTTTTTATGATTAAAGTAATATCGAGTAAAATTAATAATGTCCCGACTGATCATCTGATATATTTTTATAGGGGATAGATTTTTCTTAAAAAAATTGTATTTATTAAATAAAAGGTCTAAATTTAAATAAAATATTGCTAAGTCATATTTATGTTATTTAGCCGCCAGGTTCTTGAGCAAATTTTAAATTATTAAATATCCCCAATAATATGGTGTTTTTTTTAATAACTTGCTATAATATCCACAGCTAAATAAGAAATTAATTATTAACAAAAAAGTTATGGCAAAAATGACTAAAAGCCAAACACTAGCGGTTTTAGCGGAAAAAACCGGTTTGGCAAAAAAGGACGTCGCTAATTTTCTTGACGTTATGGTCGACTTGGCATACAGCCAGGTAAAGAGTGCTGGAGAGTTCGTTATTCCGGGTATTGGCAAACTTGTTAAGCTTCATCGCAAAGCTCGTCAGGGACGCAATCCAGCCACTGGCGCAACCATTCAGATTCCCGCTCGCACTGTAGTAAAATTCCGCGTTTCTAAAGCTGCCAAAGATTCAATTCTATAAACTAGGTTAAAACTGTAAATTTTTAGCCCCGTCATCCGACGGGGCTTTTTGTAATTTTTTATGATATAATATAGGCACTTTGAATATGTCTAGCAAAAAACAAAAACAAAACAGAGATAAAGCGTGGGTAATAGCCGTCAATATGGGTTATGGTCATCAACGTGCAGCCTACCCTTTCAAATCAATAGCTAAAGACGGAATTATTATTGCTAATGACTATCCGGGTATACCTAGATCGGATAAAAGAAAATGGGAAGGCAGCAGAGCTTTTTATGAATTGGTTTCTCGGGCTAAGCAAATTCCGATTATTGGCGAAACAATTTTTGATTTTTACGACAATGCTTTTCAAAAAATTGAAAATTTTTATCCCAAACGCGATCTTTCCGCACCAAATTTTCAACTCAGACAAATCTATCGAATGATAAAAAATGGCTGGGGGGAGGATTTGATCAAAATATTAAACCAAAAATCCGAATTGCCGTTACTTACCAGTTTTTTTGTGCCGGCTTTTTTTGCCGAGGAACACGGATATAAGGGCGAGGTCTATTGTATGCTTTGTGATGCCGATATCAGCCGCGTTTGGGCGCCGCTAATACCGCAAAAAACCAGAATCAAATATCTGGCTTCCAATACCAGGGTAGCGGAAAGGCTCAAGCTATACGGCGTACCGGCAAAAAATATTATTCTGACCGGATTTCCATTGCCCAAGGAAAATATCGGCGGCAGAGACATGTCGATACTTAAAAAGGATCTTTGGGAGCGTGTTCATCATTTAGACCCCAAGCACACTTTTATTAATAAATACCACCAAAGTTTAGTTCGTTATATAGATCACGACGGGAACAAATCTTTTAAAAGCAAGCTACTTACTTTGACTTTTGCCGTCGGCGGCGCCGGTGCTCAGCGAGATCTGGGTTTAGTTATCCTTAAAAGCCTGGAAAAAGATTTATTTGAGCAAAAAATAAAAATTAATTTAGTTGCCGGAGTTCGTAACGATGTTTATTGTTTTTTTAAAAAATACATTGAAAAAACCAAGCTAAAAAAACTTTTAGGTAAGAATGTTAATATTATCTACGCGCCTGATAAAAATGCTTATTTTGAAAAGTTTAACCAACTGTTGCGCGATACCGATATTTTGTGGACCAAACCGAGCGAGCTGGCGTTTTATGCCGGACTGGGAATTCCTATTATCATGGCGCCACCCATCGGCTCGCAGGAAAAATTTAACCAACGCTGGTTGGAAACTATTGGCGGGGGATTGGATCAGCTTGACCCGAAATATACTCACCAGTGGCTTTTTGACTGGATTTACTCCGGTTGGTTAGCCGAAGCCGCTTTTGAAGGATTTTTGGACGCGCCAAAATTTGGCACCTACCGCATAGAACAGATTATCTTTAAACGAGAAACAAAAGAAGAAAAAGGTGTTGTACTACTATAAACCGATTAATTAATATAAAAAAAATATGTCTGTTGTTGGCATTTTGATTATCAGCAGTTTTTTTCTGCTGGCGCTTGCTATTGCCGCTATTGCCGTTGATAGTTTTACCGGTGGCAAATACGCTTTTTTGTCAAAAAAGTATTATTGGATCGGCGTCCTTTCCGGGCTTTTTTATCTCGCCGGATCACTGGTGTTATTTTTTGACGGCACTATTTGGAACCGGTTTAAATACGAAGTGTCAATTATTTTAGGTATTTACGTTTTGACACTTATTAGCTTTCCTTTGGCTAGCAGAAAAAAACAGGCGTTAATTCATTATCTTCTGGTTTTGATTTTAGCGGTGGTTTTTTCGATTATGAATATCAAATGGTGCGGGTTTTTGAGGTAGGAAACAGCTTTTTCCCTTGCTGTCATCCTGAGCCTGCGAAGGATCCCTTCGGAAAAGAAATAAACAAGAATATTAAATAAGACGTAATCATCGACGATTACGTTTTATTGTATTTTTTCCTTCGTGGGTAATTAAGAGGGATCCTTCACTTCGTTCAGGATGACAGCAGGATTGGATTCTTCACAGAGTTTACCCTGAGCGTAAGCGAAGGGTTCGAAATGACAATCTATTTCACCGAGAAAGGTAATACCTGGGCAAGAAGTTGAACACTACCATCTTCAATCAAATAAACCCAGGCTTCATATTCGCCAGCTTTTCCCGGATTTTTTATTTTCGCGCCGTTGTATTTCGTTAAATCAAGTGCTTCTGTTTCGGAAATGAATATTCCCTGATTTTTATCAACCAGTTTTACCAAAAATTTCGTTGTGATCGGCAGGTTTTTTTGCAGCTGCCAGTTAACTTCAATATTTTCATCAGTAGTGTACGTTTCCTTGGTTAGCGTTGATTGCACGAAATACTTGGTAAAAAGCTCTTCGCGGGGAACCAGGGTTGAATCAACCTCGGTCAAGTTATTATTGGAATTAGTCTCTTGCTGTTTGGCAAAATAAACATAGCTAAGACAGATTAACGCCAAGACAAAAATCAGCAACACAATAATAATTAAAATTTTGATTGTTTTAATCATATTTTTATTAATTTATTTTAAAAAACACCTGCGTATATTATAGCACTTTGTCAGCCAAACAAAAAAGACCGTCTCAAATGACGACCTTTTTTGGTCGGGGTGGGGGGATTCGAACCCCCGGCCTCACACTCCCGAAGCGTGCGCGCTACCAACTGCGCTACACCCCGCTGTAATATGGCAAAAGAATAACAAATACCGCCAGAAAAAACAAGTTGCGGTCGTATAGTTGACAAAACCGGCAATAAAAAGTAGAGTGACCAGCAAATAGATTTGAAAAAAACAAAGGGGGATCAAGGCATGACCAACAGAATACCGTTTGGCGAGTTGCCCGAAAAAGCGATCTTCTAGCTCGACGACTACGAGTGCATGAAAGAAGGTCATCGCAATCAGACCGAAGAAGCGTCCGGCATCAACGCCACCGACCTGACCACAGGCGACAGGTTCGGCGTTTTGCCCAAAACCAAAGTGATGGTGCCCTAAGTCGTCACTACAACAAACAATCAGAACTGCTCGCTTGGGCGGTTCTTTTTTATATTTAAGTAAATTTAAAACCCCAGCTTTTCTCTGGGGTTTAATGTTTGTGGGCTGAACGCTTATTCGTAGATGATAGTCATGACCAAAATGCTTCCGCCGGTGTTTGGGAACGTCATAGACGCCAAGTTGGTGGAATGGATTTTTTGCGGTTCAACAGTGGCAAGAAAGTTATCCAGTTTAGTTCTGAGATCGTCATCACCACTAGCGCCAATCACTTCAGATTTCATTATTGCTACCTCCTTTTTGTGATTGATTTTTAACCTTAAGCCGTTTTTGATTATTTGTCAATATTTGATTTAGTTTATAGGTTTACTAAACCACCTGAAAGGAATACAATAGATGCACGTGGGTTAACCAAAAATATGGATTTATTTGACCAAAATCTCAAAAAACATGCCCCTCTGGCCGACCGAATGCGGCCGGAGAATCTAGCCGACTTTGCCGGTCAGGAACACCTGCTCGCTAATGGTAAGGTGCTTAAACTCGCCCTAGAAGCCGATAGAGTGCCCTCTATGGTGTTTTGGGGTCCGCCTGGGTGTGGTAAGACCACTCTGGCGCGAATAGTGGCCAAGATGACCAACTCCGACTTTATCCAGTTTAGCGCTGTGTCCACCGGGGTCAAAGAACTGCGCGAGGTGGTGAAAAAAGCTAACGACAACGCTAAACTCTACAATCGCAAAACCATTCTCTTTATCGACGAGATCCATCGCTGGAGTAAATCGCAACAAGACTCGCTTCTGCCGCATATCGAAGACGGGACGATTATCCTAGTCGGAGCAACAACCGAGAATCCGTCTTTCGAGATAAACTCGGCGCTCCTATCCCGCTGCCGGGTTTTTGTCCTCGAAAAACTCACCGGCCAAAATATCGCCGATCTGATAGTCAGAGCAATCAAAGATGAAGAAAAAGGTTACGGCAAGCTCCAGATCAAGGTTGACGCCGAAACTATCAAATATCTCGCTGCCATGGCGGATGGTGACGCTCGCACCGCCTACAACGCTATTGAGCTAGCCGTCACCAGCCAAGACCAGACCAAAAAAATTATCCTAGATAAAGATAAAATCAAAGATTCGCTGCAGCGCTCGCATCTGCTGTACGATCGGGCAGGGGAGCAGCATTTCAATATAATATCTGCCCTACACAAAAGTCTGCGCGGGTCAGATGCCGACGCCAGTCTCTATTGGCTTGGTCGCATGCTTGAGGCCGGCGAAGATCCGCTCTATGTCGCGCGCCGTCTAGTGCGTTTTGCTTCCGAAGACATAGGTATGGCCGATCCGCAAGCGCTACCCCAGACCGTTGCCGCTTATCAAGCGTGTCATTTCATCGGTATGCCGGAGTGTAACGTGATCCTAGCCCAAGCCGCGGTGTACCTAGCCCGCGCGCCAAAAAGTAATGACCTCTATATAGCGTATATGGAAGTACAAAAAGATATCAAAGAGGGTGAAAACGACCCAGTGCCCTTGCATTTGCGCAACGCGCCGACTAAACTAATGAAGGGTCTAGGTTACGGTAAAGACTACAAATATAATCCCAATTTTGGATATGCCGGTGACATCCAGGACTATTTGCCGAAGAGGTTGAAGGGGAAGAAATATTTAAAGTAAAAAGTACGTTTACTGCGCACAACACACCAAAAACGGCACTTATCACCCAAACACTGCAGATAGTAGCTAGTTGTGCCGAAATCGCTGCGCTCCTTCGGCACAACGGGCGGCGCCTGACGGCGCTCTGTTGGCTCGTCGCTCCGCGACTTCGCACAACAGCGCCTATCCGAAATGTCTCGGCCGCTAAAGCGGCCTCGCCACTTCGGATCAGCCGCCGCCCGTTAAGTGAAATATTGAATCTATGTACCACCTCTACATCCTCAAATGCTCCGACCAAACCCTCTACACCGGGATCACTACGGATCTGGAGCGGAGAGTCGCCGAGCACCGCAGCTCTAGACTTGGCGCCAAGTACACTCGCGCCCGCCGACCGATCAAACTGGTTTACTCTAGGAAATTTCGCAATAGATCCACGGCTTCGCGCGAGGAAGCTAGAATAAAGAAGTTGCCCAGAGCGGACAAACTGGAATTGATAAAAAGTTTTAAATAAAAACATTAACCATAACTTTATGAAAAAAACATTTCTTATCCTCACTTTGGCGAGTCTGACCTTCGTCCTCGCTGGCTGTTCGCTAACCAGTGCTCCTACAGCTACACTAAATGCTAATATCGCAACCGTAGATGTTAATGAACCAGTCGTACCAGCTCCGGGTTATGAAGGCTGGCAGACTTTTACCAACCCTACCGGCGGATATAGTTTCAAATATCCGGCCGCCTGGAAAGCAGCGGTTAACCAGTACAATGCTAAAAACTCTTTGTTTGGGATTGACGCTAATGGTCAAGCTGGTCTTGGCGGGGTAGAGGTGTCTAGTTTTACTGGCACGCCTGATGAATATCTCGGCTACATGCAAGACAACGTAGCTATAAACTATTTGTCTCGAGATAATATCACTGTAAATGGCATACCGGCGATTCGCACTAAATACCAGGGATCGCCAGTAGTTGGCAACTCGGTAATACTCAAAAAGGGCGATGAGGTAATCAATGTTTATGTTAATAGCGCGACAGAGAGCGATATTGATCTTTTTGGCAAGCTAGTTGATAGTTTTATTATCGTCAAGTAGATGTCATTTTGAGCGTTAGCGAAGAATCCCTCTTGATTACCCACGAAGGAAAAAATACAATAAAACGTAATCATCGATGATTACGTTTTATTTAATATTCGTGTTTATTTCTTTTCTGGAGAGATCCTTCACTTCGTTCAGGATGACAACGAAAAAACCCCGTCGCATGGCGGGGTTTTTAGAATGTTTTATTTTGGTAAATCATAGACGTAGACGTCAACGCCTTGCGCAACAAGAGTCTTTTCAACGATTGGACCGATTTCGGCCCAAGTGCCACCGGCCAGACCGCAGCCGATACGCGGCATGTGGACCGAAGCTTTTTGTTCCTTCGCGAAAATCGCCACGGTATTCAGGCATTGCTTGATTGCTTCATAGCGGACAGGCGGGACACCGTCTCTCGGTTTGATCTTGTGCTGACCGATCATGTTTGCCACCCAGAGATTTTTTTCCACGGCGACAATTTGCGTCGCGCCTAGCTCAAAGGGGACAGAACCGCCTTCTTTGTGCCAAGCCCGATATTGGGTCTCGGGTTCCGACCATTTGGCGGATATCGCCAGGACAAATCCCGCACCCCAAGCACCAATGTCGTTACAAACATGAACGATAACACTTGGTCCCTGTCCTTGAGGTGCAGTCGCATCACCAGTTACGTAATGCATCATATCATATCCGGTTGAACCGCGATAACCCAATAAATCAGATTGCCGCTGGGTGCGCGATGGGTCACCGTAACTTGGTTTCTTTCAAAGTGGAAGACGGGTTTTTTGAAAGTGATTTTGTCTTCCAAATTTTGAACTAGTTGGCACGTAAAGACTCCGCCAGTGTCGGCGATACTGATGGATGCCAGATTTTTCTCCGGATAAGCAAAGCATTTGATACCGGCGTCGCCACCTGCCAAGCGCAAGCCAACCGTAACTAATGGCTTGTAGTCAATAATCTCGCTGCAAAAAACAAAAACGTATGTTTTATTCCGTAGTAACTGACGCAGCATGGCACCAATCTTTTCGACGTTGGCAGGAGTCATTTCTTCTTTCCAGTCAAGATTGTATTCAGGCATTGTTTGCTCCTTTTTTGTTGGTACATTTGCAACTTACAGTAGACAAAACTTTTTGTCAATCTTTAAGAAAATATTAATTAAATGATGTTTTTTCTACTAATTATCTTATATTTTCCTACCGGTACTCTGTCTATTGTCAGCCTACCTTCGCGGACTCGACGCAAAAAAGTAACATGCACATGCACGGCAGAGAGCATATCGCGAATCTGTCGTTTGCGACCTTCTTTGAGGATTATTTTCACTTCACTTTTGTTAAGCAACTCTGCCTTGCAAGGAGCGGATTTCTCTCCGCGAAACATCACGCCTTTTTCCAGGTGAGCAATCTTGTCTTCGTCCAAAGTGCCACGAAAATTTACCAAGTATTCTTTTTCGTGCTCAAATTTGGGGTGGGTGAGACGTTGTGTCAGCTCACCATCGTTAGTTAATATAATCAGTCCGCAAGAGTCACGGTCCAGACGACCGATCGGCCAAACTTTATTTTTCAGATCTTTGGGTAGTAGATCATAAATCGTTTTACTGGCAAAACGATCCGACCGAGTAGTGGTATAATCGGTTGGCTTGTTTAAAACCAAATAAATCATTTTTTCCGCGGCGGTAATCAAACTATCATTTACCTCAACTTTATCTTTATCAGGATTGATTTTTTGACCAATTTGCGCCAGGATGCCATTTATTTTGACTTTGCCGTTTTTTATCAGCTCTTCAGCAGCTCGTCGGGAGGCGACGCCGGCAGTAGAAAGAAATTTTTGTAATCTAATTTGTTCCATAGGTCTTATTATAGCAAAAAAGAAAAACATTGACACGGTTATGTTTATTAAATATACTCAGGTAAAGGCACGAATTAAAACACTTAGGGCAGACCAACTTTCACCCCCCAACACTATTTTGCACTCGCCAGATTCTTGGCGTTACTCGCTGAATCAGTTGTGGCTTACCCCTCCTGCAAAATAGATGAAAAAGGTCTGCCCTTTTTCTTTTTGTTTAAATTTAAACAAAAATTAGACAGCTTTTACGGTTGATTTTAGGCTAATTTTTTGCTAGAATTCTAATTACTATGGCATCTAGCAATCAAAACGAACTAAGACGCAACGCCAGATTTCGTTTTTACGAATTTATTCCCGGCACACTGACCTGGATAACGATTATTTTGGCAATATTTTTATCTTTTGTTCGGCCTCTTTGGGTTATTTATTTTGTTATCGTTTTTGATCTTTATTGGCTTTTTCGGGTCTGTTATTTTATTTTTTACATTTCTTTATCATGGAAAAACTATCGTCGGGATATCCGAATCGACTGGCAAAAAAAACTGGAAGCGGAAATTTCGGATTGGCGTAAAATCTACCATGTTATATTTTTGCCCACTTATAACGAATCAATTGAGGTTTTACGCAATACTTTTTCCAGTTTAGTGCAAACAAAATTTCCGCTTGATAGATTTATTGTTGTTTTAGCGGGAGAAGAACGCGTTGGCAGGGAAGCGTTTACTCAAAAAGCCGAGATGATAAAAAAAGAGTTTGGCGATAATTTTTTTCGTTTTATTTATACGATCCATCCAGTCGATCTGTTAGATGAAGTGCCGGGCAAAGGGTCGAATATCAACTACGCCGGTCATGAAATAAAAAAAATCATTGATCAAGAACTGCACATTGATTACCAAGACATTATTGTTTCTTCCTTTGATATTGACACTTGCGCTCATACCCAATACTTTTCCTGCCTTACTTACAAATACCTGACCCATCCTGACAGGTTGAAAACCAGCTATCAACCGATTGCTTTGTACAATAACAACATCTGGCAATCCGACTCGATAACCCGCATATCTTCTTTTGGTACAACTTTTTGGTTGATGACCGAATTGATGCGACCGGAAAGACTTTTTACCTTTTCCTCTCATTCAATGAGCTGGCAGATGCTGGTTGATGTTGATTTTTGGGAAAAAGATATTGTTACTGAAGACTCCAGGATTTATCTGCAAGGTTTCCTGCGTTATAACGGAAATTATTCGGTTACGCCGATTTTTGTTCCGGTATCAATGACTACCGTTTCTTGCGATTCTTGGTGGCAGAGTCTGAAAAGTTTATATAAACAACAGCGCCGCTGGGCTTGGGGCGCGGAACACATCCCGTACATGCTTTGGCATTTTAAAGAAAAAAAGAAAAAAAACCTAATACCATTTGGCGCCAGATTCCGTTTAATCTGGAATCAGATAGAAGGCATGTATTCTTGGGCGACTGTTCCGATACTTATTACTATTTTAGGACGTTTGCCGCTGTATCTGACAAAAGGACAGGAAAAAGCGACTGTTCTTGCTCAAAACGCCCCTTTTGTTATGGAAAAATTAATGGGGCTGGCAATGATCGGCATGTTTATTTCGATTATTTCCAATTTGCTTATGCTGCCACCCAGACCGGATCAGACGCCACGTCATAAATATTTGATCATGGTTTTACAATGGGTTTTGCTGCCGATCACTTTGATTTTATTCGGTTCGATACCGGCGATCGACGCCCAAACCCGTCTGATGCTCGGCGGTAAATATCGTTTGGGCTTCTGGGTTAGTCCCAAAAAACACAATTTATGAAAATATCAATAAATATTGTTACTTATAACGCTATCCATTATATTGATGAATGTTTAAGATCTGTTTTAAATCAAACTTTTCAAGATTTTAAAATAATCGTTGTTGACAACGCTTCAGCTGATGGGACACTGGAACATATTAAAAAAAATTATCCCAATATTACTGTTTTGCAAAATTTTAAAAATTTGGGTTTTGCCAAAGCTAATAACCAGGCGATTAAATTTTGGGATAGCGAATATGTACTGCTCGTTAACCAAGACGTTATATTGCAGCCAGAATTTTTAGAAAGAATAGTTAAAACAGCCGATACCCACCCTCGTTATGGCAGTTTTGGCGGTAAAGTAATAAAAATAAATAATGAATCAAATAATTCCGAAACGTCAGGGTCAAAAATTATCGACACTACTGGTATAACGGCAAGCAAAGCACGGCGATTTGTCGATCGTGGAGCCGGCGAGCAGGACACGAATAAATATAATAAACAGGAAATGGTTTTCGGTATTTCCGGCAGTCTTGTTTTGTATCGTCGATCCGCCTTGGAAGAAGTGAAGTTGCGTAATAATCGTGCCAGGGAAAGCTACAAATTTGCGGTAAGTTTTGAGTATTTCGAATACTTTGACGAAGATTTTTTTATGTACAAAGAGGACGTGGATCTGGCTTGGCGATTGCAGCTTGCTGCTTGGCCAGCATTGTATGTTCCGACGGCAGAAAGCTCTCATCACCGAAGCGGTTTTGGACACGCTAAAGCTAATAACTTAACAACTATTCGCGACCGACGACGTAAATCAAAAATAGTCAACCAATATTCTTTTCGCAATCATTGGTTGATGATTCTGAAAAATGATTATTTTAGTAACTGGATATTGCATCTGCCATGGATACTCTTTTATGAAGTAAAAAAGTTTTTGTATATTCTTTTTTTAGAAACATTTACACTGCGTACTATCGGTCAGGTTTTTATTCTCTTACCGTCAGCCTTAGCCAAACGTCGTCAAATAAAAAAAATCAGAAAAATAACGGCAAGAGATATCAGACCATGGTTTAGGTAACATATAAATTAAAATATGGAATTATCAATCATAATATTAAAATACAAATCAATGGGACTATTGCAGCAATGTTTGAAGGGGATAATACTGTTACAGTTAGATTTTGAGCATGAAGTTATTGTGATTGATAACGCTTCGGGTGATAATACCGGGGAAATGATTAAAAAATACTTTCCTAGCGTTAAATTTATCCAGTCGCAAAAAAACCTCGGTTACGGCGGTGGTGTAAACCTGGGAATAAAAGCCGCTAAAGGTCGTTATTTGATGATCCTTAATCCTGATATTGTTATTTTAACTAATGAAATAGGTAAAATGATCAACTATATGGATGAGCACCCGCAAATTGGTATTTTGGGACCAAAACTGATCAATCCCGACGGTTCGCTTCAATATTCTTGCTATCGTTTTCCCACGTTTTTTATACCGTTTTATCGCCGAACTATTTTGGGGAAACTGCCTTGGCTTAAAAAAAAGGTTGCTCATTACTTAATGATGGATTGGGACCATACTCAAAACAGAGAAGTTGACTGGACGCTAGGTGGCTGTTGGTTGTTGCGCAAATCAGCTCAAGAAAAAATCGGACTGATGGATGAAAGATTTTTTATGTATTTTGACGATGTTGATTATTGCCGTCGTGTCTGGGAGGCTGGTTACAAAGTGGTTTATTTTGCTGGCACGGAAATTGTACATTATCATCAGAGGTCTTCGGCGGAAACATCTTTAATTTTTGGCATTACTCGCAGAGTCGTACGTGAACATATAAAAAGCTGGATTAAATATTTTGCTAAATATTTCGGCGCGCCGAAACCAAATCATGAAAAGTAAAAAAATATTTATTATTAACCTGGTTGTTATTTCGGCAATTATCATAATCGCCTTTGTTGGCGTTGTTTATAAAGT
Source organism: Patescibacteria group bacterium (assembly GCA_041653535.1). NCBI lineage: Bacteria > Patescibacteria group bacterium. The sequence continues at coordinate 4,267 of JBAZFH010000004.1, read as the reverse complement.
TTATCAACCGATAGAAAGTATCAACGACCAGCTGCCAAGTCTGGAAAGTGATCTGTTAAAATTACAAAATGATATTATTAGTGAAGATTTTTCCACCGCGGAAAAATCTATAAATAATATTTCTCAAGATCTGAAAATTATCCATTCTTCTCTGGATAAAACCGCTTGGATGGAAGGAATTCCTGTTTTGCGCGACAATTATGTTTTTGCCTCTCAAATAGTCGTTGCCGGTGAATACTTGATTGATTCAGGCAAAAATCTTTTACCTATTGTTCAAGAGTTGAGACGGATCGTACCGAAAGGAAACACCTACCAACAATTAAACGGCAGACAAAAAGAAGCAATTTTGCAAAACCTATCTTTGGCACTGCCGATGATTAAAGATTTGGATCCCAAAATAAAATCTTCAGTCGCTGCGCTGCAAAGCGTCAAACAAAGCAATTTGGTCTTACCATTAGAAAAATTATCAAAAAAAATAAATAATTTTTTACCCCTGATCAATCCGTCGCTGCAAATTACCGATTCTTTAATCAAAGCCTTACCTCTAATGTCCGGATATGATGCGCCAAAAACTTATTTGCTAATCATGCAAAATAACGACGAGCTAAGACCAACAGGGGGATTTATCGGCGTTTACGGTATTGCCAAAGTCAGAGACGGATTATTGACAAGTCTCAGCACTTCCGACTCTTATGCTTTAGACAAAGAAGCCGCTGATTATCTTAATATTGAACCGCCAAAACCAATTAAGGATTTTATGGCTAAAAAATGGTTTTTTCGCGATGCCAACTGGTATCCGGATTTCCCTGCGGCAGCGGAAAAATTGCTTTGGTTTTATAAACAAGAAAGAGGTAAAGAAAACCCTAGTGGCGTGATTGCTTTTGATCAAGATTTTGTCGCTGGGCTACTTGATATTACCGGACCGATAAAAACCAAAGATTTGGTTTTTAATTCCGCTAATTTTGGAGATTTGTTGCAATATGAGGTCGAACAAAATTATATTGAAAGGGGATTAAAAAAGGAAAACCGAAAAGATATTGTTGAAGAACTGTCTACAGAACTTATCGCCAAACTTGCCGGCTTGCCGATCGACAAATGGCTTGAAATTTTGAGCTACGCTCAAAATAATTTAATACAAAAACACGTTTTACTTTTTGACCAAAATAAAAATCTACAAAGTATTTATAATAGCAACGGTTGGACGGGGGAAATTAAACAAACCGATGGCGACTATCTGATGTTTATTGATGCTAATATGGTGGCTCTAAAAACCGACCGTATTGTTGATAAAAAAATAAATTATACTTTAAGAGAGGATCAGTCTGGTAATTTAATATCTATTGCCACGATCAGTTATACAAACAATGGAAAAGTTGACTATCGCACTACTGCCTTACGTACCTATACCAGGCTCTACGTTCCCGCCGGTAGTGAGTTAATCAGCTCCAGCGGCGCGTTAACCAATGACCGTGGAGATGATCCGGGAAAAACCGGAGTAGTGGATGTTACCAATGAATTTAATAAAACCTCTTTTGGCGCTTTTATTTATATTAAACCAGGCGAGACCAAATCTTTAATTTTTGAATATAAACTACCGCCACGAATCAAAGACCAGCTGACAGCCGGGTCGTACACATTATTTGTTCAAAAACAACCTGGCACAACTGGACACAAACTGAGTATTAGAGTAAAATTGGGTAACTTAGAAAAGGTAGCAGAAACCGATTTGATAGTCGACAGAAGTGTGAAAATAAATAATTTATCACTGCAAAAATAACTATGTTAATCAAGAAAATAGGCATTGATCTGGGCACGACCAATGTTTTAGTACATATTCCAAAAAAAGGAATTATCATTAATGAACCTTCCGTTGTTGCTGTTTCGCAGGTTGATAGAAAAATTCTTGCCGTTGGTATTGAGGCAAAGGAAATGCTTGGTCGCACGCCAGATACTATAATCGCCAAACGTCCGCTCAAAGACGGGGTGATTGCCGACTATCGCACCACTGAAGCGATGCTACGTTATTTTATCAATAAAGCTTTGGGCGGAGTACATTTGTTTCGTCCGGAAGTTATGGTAGCAGTTCCGGCCGGCATTACTTCAACAGAAAAAAGAGCTGTTATCGACGCGACAATTGCCGCCGGAGCCCGTGCTGCTTATATTATTAAAGAGCCGGTGGTAGCTGCTATTGGTGCCAATATTCCTATCGGCTCCGCATCAGGTCATATGATTATAGATATTGGCGGAGGTACTTCTGAAATGGCGGTTATTTCCTTGGGCGGTATCGTTGCTTCCACTTCGGTGCGTGTCGGCGGAAATAAGTTGGATACCGCTATCGCTGAACACGTTAGAAAAAAATACGGTCTGGCGATAGGCGAGCGAACATCTGAAGATATAAAGATCCAAATTGGTTCGGCTTTATACATGGAAGAACGTCTTCAGATGGAGATCCGCGGTCGCGACATGGTCTCGGGTTTACCTAAAACCATTACTGTTACCTCTGACGACGTTACTGACGCTATCCAAAACGAACTAGAAGGTATTATTGCCGCGGTCAAAGACGTCTTGCATAAAACCCCGCCTGAACTGGCCGCCGACGTTATTGATAAAGGTATTATTATGAGCGGCGGTACTAGCTTGCTACGTAACATCGATCAGTTAGTTTCTCGCGCTACCGGAGTTGCTGCTTATGTGGCAGACGAACCATTACTTTGTGTTGCTCGCGGCACCGGTATTGCCCTAGAGAATCTCGAGAGTTATAAACGTAGTATCTTAGCGACAAAATAATTATGAAAATCGGAATCGACGCCTCACGCGCTAATCGTTCCCAAAAAACCGGAGTCGAATGGTACGCCTGGCACGTGATCCAAGAATTTAAAAAAATTATTCCTCCTACCGTGGAGGTCGTTTTATATTCAGATACTCCGCTAACAGGGGACTTGGCTATACTGCCGGCAAATTGGAAAAGCAAGATTTTGGTCTGGCCACCCAAGTTTTTATGGACGCATTTTCGCCTGTCTGTCGAATTGCTACTGCATAAACCCAATATTTATTTTATTCCGGCGCACGTCATTCCTTTTCTTTCTCGCGGCAAAGCCGTAGTGGCTATTCACGATGTCGCCTACAAAGTTTTTCCTCGCGCCTACACTCGTAAAGGACGCTTTTATCTAAACCTCACCACTTGGTGGCAAAAAATGTTTGTCAAAAAAATCATCACTATTTCAGAAGTTTCCAAAAACGACATTATCAAATACTATCATGTACCACAAAATAAAATTGCCGTTATTCCTATTGCCTATGACGCAAAGTGCTATCAGCTGATAAACGACGAACAAAAAACATCAGCGGTGCTTGCCAAATACGGCGTGACCAAACCGTTTATCATGTCGATCAGCCGCCTGGAATACAAAAAAAATACCCACGGCATTATCAACGCCTTTTCCCAGCTCCCAGATCGCAATTCCCAGCTCCTACTCGTCGGTAAACCCGGCCGCGGTTATCAATATATCCAAAACGCCTTAGACAGTTCACCGGCCAAAGATCATATTATTCTTCCCGGCTGGATAAAAGAAGAAGATGTGCCGTATCTAATGAACGCAGCCAGCGCTTTTGTTTTTCCGTCTTTTTATGAAGGTTTTGGTATTCCGATACTAGAAGCCATGGCCTGTGGCTGCTCGGTAATTACTTCAAACACCACCGCTTGTCCAGAAGTAGCAGGCAACGCCGCTATACTAGTTGACCCACAAAACACAGAGCAAATCACCGAAGCAATAAACAAAATATTAACTGATCGGACTTTGGCAGAGGAATTAAAAAACAGGGGACTAGAAAGAGTGAAAAACTTTAGCTGGTCAAAAACCGCAGAAGCAACCTGGAAAGAAATAGAAAAATTATAGGATTGACGCCCGCCTATCGGCAAGGCAGGCACGAGAGTGCGTCAAAACGGCAAACTCACCTGCCCGCAATACTTCGCGCATAGCGTTGCAGGCGGGCGTTTGCCAAGCCAACGAAAAAACCCCACCATGCAGAGGGGGTTTTTGATTGATTGTTTTTTTACACTAAGAACGGCTTTGTCGACCGGTTTGACTGCATGGACTTCACGCAGGCGAACGTTTTCATTTTTGTCGGGATTATGACCTTTGATTTTTTTGACATTGATATCGCGAGCAACAACTACAATCAGATAGTCGCCATAAGTTTTTGCTTGGGTAAAAAAATCCAAATGACCCGGGTGCAGATGGTCAAACGTGCCAAAAATCATGACTTT